>NZ_JBHTIT010000002.1:0-132824 GCF_042677145.1 Paraperlucidibaca wandonensis
GAAAGTAGGTCATTGCCAGGCACCTAATGCAACAGCCCTCGTCAGAAATGACGGGGGCTTTTTGCTGCCTGAAATTTAAGAAAGGGCACGCAACTAACACCCGCTGGGACTCGTATACGACTGTAAGTTGCTTTTACGGGGCATGCTTTCAACGCTATGATCAGCCACCATTGTTTAGTTTTCTGGCGAACCCATGCCGTTATCGTTATTGCTTGCGCTATCTGCCGACGAACCCACATCTGGTGAGCGCCTTGCCGTACGGTTTGGCTGTACGCGCGCAGCGATTGCAAAGCGCATTAATACCCTTAGAGAGTCCGGAGTGCTGATCGAGGCATTGCCGCGAGTGGGCTACAAACTTGCTTATCGCTACGCATGGTGGGATGAATCGATATTAAAGGTTCACTTAAACGGCCTAACAGCCTTAACAAGTTGCTTTGTACTTAATCGTGTTGACTCAACAAATATTTGGATGCGCGAGCACATTTCTCAAGCAGCACTTGGAGAGATGCATATTGCAGTGACTGATTTTCAGCAGAAAGGTCAGGGGCGTCGTGGGCGGGAATGGATGAGCCTACCGGGTCGGCAAATTACGGCAAGCATCGGCCTTGTGTCTGCTCAGGGTCCAATTGCGTGGGTAGGTGTGGCTATTGCTGTAGGTCTAAGCCTGGCATCTAGCTTGCGTCAGCTGGGATGGCCCGTTGAGTTGAAGTGGCCAAATGACTTGTGGCTGCATGGAGAGAAGCTGGGTGGTATTTTGGTTGAAATGGATGCCATGGCGGAGGGCCCTAGCCGCTTAATTATTGGCTTCGGTATAAATGAGCTGCTGTTAGATTCTGAAAAGCAACTTCTGGCAAGGCCTGTAGCATCGTTACAAGACATGAGTATTGACTACGATCGCCATGCGTTATTAGCTGTACTTTGCAGCAACTTAATCCAGATGCTGACAGACTTTAGTCGTTTTGGACTGGTATCGTGGCGCGAGCTCTGGCCCAGTTACGATGCACTTTTTGGGCTATTAGTTAGCTTCGAGCATCAAGGTGAATGGCGTGAGGGTATCGCTCATGGAATTGATGAGCAGGGCGCCTTACTAATTGAATGCAACTCTGAAATAGTGCGTTGCCATTCTGGCGAAGTAAGTGTGCGAATAAATACATGAAGCTACTAATAGATCTCGGCAATACGCGTTTAAAAGCATGTGCTCACGGCGAATCGCTGCAGTTGGTAGGTGAGATCGTCGATAATCATACGCTTGCAGTGTGGTTAGAGCGTAATGCCACCTCAATTACAGTAGTCGCTATTGCCTCTGTTGCCGCTCGAGAAAGCTATCAGCTAGTTAGTTCCACTCTCAAAAGTTATTTGCCTTCTATTCAGGTTTTTCGGCTTCAATACGATGCAGGTCTACTGGCGACTTCTTATGAGTTTCCCGAGCAGCTGGGGATTGATCGTTGGCTTGCGTTACTGCCTTTTGCCAAGCGCGGCGAAGCGGTCGTAATCGATGCTGGTACAGCCTGCACGATTGATGTGCTGAGCAATAGTAAGCATCAGGGAGGATATATCCTTCCTGGCTTGAGATTGCAGCGTGATGTTTTGGCGCAACAAACAGCCGCAGTGAGTTTTCCACGGTCTCAGCTCGGCGAAGTACGTCTTGGGCTGTCAACGGGTGAGTGCGTGAGTCATGGCAGTTTGCGTGCGCTAGTGACGCTTGCCAATGATGTCGGTGAAGAGTTTGGCCAAACTGTTGAGCGCGCCTCGCTATATATAACGGGGGGGGATGCGCCATATTTCGAAGGCCATCTCGAAGCTGAAAAACGCCCGCTATTAGTGTTTGAAGGTATGCTCATCGCACTAGACCACCTTATTGAGGGAAATAAATGAAGTCCACTGCTTTGGCGTTAAGTGCTGTTGCTCTGCTCCTTGCTGCGATGATTTATTGGCAGGCAGGAGCTAGTGTACAAACAGCCGATCGTGTTACGCGCGATGCTCCTTTGTCACTTTGGAGCCCAGCTAAGTCCGCAACTGAGCGCTAGATATGTGCAACTGCTGAAATAAAGAGCGGTTGTACATACGAAAAGCGTAAAACGGTGTTGTTTACCGTCGCAGTATTCATTAAACTTCTGCGCCTCGTATGAAGAAGCCGGTATAGCTCAGCTGGTAGAGCAACTGACTTGTAATCAGTAGGTCCCGGGTTCGACTCCTGGTGCCGGCACCAAGCGAGAGCGTGTAAATGGAGTACTGCTTAGGCTGTATATAGCTTAAGTACTTGTAAAGGTGGGATTCCCGAGCGGTCAAAGGGATCAGACTGTAAATCTGACGCGAAAGCTTCGAAGGTTCGAATCCTTCTCCCACCACCATTGCAGCAGCTCAGCAGAAATATGCGGGTATAGTTTAGTGGTAGAACCTTAGCCTTCCAAGCTAATGGTGCGGGTTCGATTCCCGCTACCCGCTCCAGCATTGCTGGAGAATTGGAATTAAAGGCTCATATAGCTCAGTAGGTAGAGCACTTCCTTGGTAAGGAAGAGGTCACCGGTTCGAATCCGGTTATGAGCTCCATTTAAAATAGGCAGTCGTCTAACGGGCGGTTGTCTTTTGTTGTTTTTTACTTGTGCGCACGAGCGCGTGTTCGGAGTAGGTCATGGCAAAGTCAAAGTTTGAACGTAATAAACCGCACGTCAACGTCGGCACTATTGGTCACGTCGACCATGGCAAAACCACGCTGACAGCTGCTATCGCTACATCGTGCGCTAAGCTTTATGGCGGCGACGCTAAAGGCTACGACCAAATCGATTCGAGCCCTGAAGAAAAGGCTCGTGGTATTACGATTAATACATCGCACGTTGAATACGACAGCCCGATTCGCCACTACGCGCACGTCGACTGCCCAGGTCACGCTGACTATGTGAAAAACATGATCACCGGTGCTGCTCAAATGGACGGCGCTATCCTCGTGATCGCGGCAACTGACGGCCCTATGGCGCAAACACGTGAGCACATCCTGCTATCACGTCAAGTTGGCGTTCCATACATCGTTGTGTTTTTGAACAAATGCGACCTCGTCGATGACGAAGAGCTGCTGGAATTGGTGGAAATGGAAGTTCGCGAACTTCTAACCATGTACAAATTCCCAGGCGATGACACACCAGTCATCCGTGGTTCAGCGCTGCAAGCATTGAACGGCGAAACAACCGAGTTCGGCATGCCTGCGATTGCTAAACTAGTTGAAACACTGGATAGCTATATCCCAGAGCCACTACGTGCAATCGACAAGCCATTCCTGATGCCTATCGAAGACGTATTCTCCATCTCTGGTCGCGGTACTGTTGTGACTGGTCGTGTTGAGCGTGGCATCGTTAAAGTCGGCGAAGAAATCGAAATCGTTGGTTTGAAAGACACTGTTAAAACGACCTGTACTGGCGTTGAAATGTTCCGCAAATTGCTCGACGAAGGTCGTGCAGGCGAGAACTGCGGCGTGTTGCTGCGTGGTACTAAGCGTGAAGACGTGCAACGTGGTCAGGTTCTGGCTAAGCCAGGCACGATCAAGCCACACACCCAGTTTGAATCGGAAATCTATGTGCTGAGCAAAGATGAAGGTGGTCGTCACACGCCATTCTTCAAAGGCTACCGCCCACAGTTCTACTTCCGTACAACAGACGTGACAGGCGCTATTGAGTTGGCCGAAGGCGTAGAGATGGTTATGCCTGGCGACAACATCAACGTGAACGTCACGCTGATCGCGCCAATTGCTATGGAAGAAGGCTTGCGCTTCGCCATCCGTGAAGGCGGTCGTACCGTCGGCGCTGGTGTTGTTGCTAAAATCTTCGCCTAAGCAGATGTAACTTGGCTCGCCGCTTTCGGGTAGCGAGCCTTTGTTTTACAGGCCAGTAGTTCAATTGGTAGAGCACCGGTCTCCAAAACCGGGTGTTGGGGGTTCGAGTCCCTCCTGGCCTGCCATTTTCAAGGCGCGGTAACGCGTTTTTGTCGTGTCTGAGAGTTTAGATATATGACGACACCGGTCGAAACCGTTCGTGATCCGCTCAACAAAGTAAAGTGGCTGTTGGCCATGGTGCTTCTAGCATCAGCTACTGTGTTGAGTCGCTACCTGCCAGAATTATCCTCCATCATGCGTCTTTTGATGATGTTGGGTCTCGGTGCTGTTGCGCTAGCTCTGGTTTTCACTACCAGCCAAGGTCGTAGCTTTATTGACTTGTTGCGCCAGGCGCAGGTGGAAGTTCGTAAGGTGGTTTGGCCTACTCGTTCCGAGACGACACAAACAACACTAATCGTTTTGGTCGTTGTTTTGATTATGTCGCTGCTGTTATGGGGCATGGACTCGTTGTTTGGCTTGGCCATTTCAGCGGTTATTGGCTAATTAGGAGGCATCGATGAGTAAGCGTTGGTTTGTAGTGCACGCCTATTCAGGCTTCGAAAAGCAAGTAATGCGCTCGCTCATTGAACGTGTGCGCTTGGCTGAAATGGAAGATTTGTTTGGCGATATTCTTGTTCCGACAGAAGAAGTCGTTGAAATGAAAAATGGCGTCAAGCGTAAGACTGAGCGGAAGTTCTTCCCCGGCTACGTTTTGGTGAATATGGAAATGAATGACGCCAGCTGGCACTTGGTTAAAGAGTGCCCGAAGGTCATGGGCTTTATCGGTGGCAAGGCAGATAAGCCGGCGCCGATTAGTGATCGCGAAGCGGATGTGATTTTGAATCGCATTAAAACAAACGTTGATGCGCCGCGTCCAAAAACATTGTTTGAGCCGGGTGAAGTGGTTCGTGTGGCCGATGGCCCATTCGCCGACTTCAACGGCACAGTTGAAGAAGTGAACTACGAGAAGAGCCGTTTGCGTGTGGCTGTGATGATCTTTGGTCGCGCTACGCCAGTTGAGCTTGAGTTCACCCAAGTAGAAAAAGTTTAATTTTTGCAGCGTTTAGGCGCTGCAACCTCGGGCAGATAGTCTGTTTGAGTAGATACGGGGAGCCGCAAGGCGCTTGCACCCACGGAGTAGTAGCATGGCAAAGAAGATTGATGCCTATATCAAACTGCAGGTTCCTGCAGGCAAGGCAAACCCATCGCCACCCATTGGTCCAGCTCTGGGTCAGAAAGGCGTAAACATCATGGAATTCTGTAAGGCATTTAACGCTGCCACACAGAAAATGGAAGTTGGTCAGCCGATCCCCGTCGTCATCACGGTGTATTCAGATCGCTCCTTCACATTTGTGATGAAAACACCTCCAGCAACTTACTTGCTGAAAAAAGCTGTTGGCCTGAAAAGTGGCTCACCGCGTCCAAATACTCAAAAAGTTGGCAAGGTTACTCGTGCTCAGCTGGAAGAGATTGCCACTATCAAGAAGCCAGATCTAACTGCTTCTAATATGGACGCCGCTGTGCGTACATTGGCTGGCTCTGCCCGTTCCATGGGCCTTGATGTTGAGGGAGTCTAATCATGGCTAAGTTAAGCAAGCGTCAAGCCGCTATCAAAGCTCAATTGGTTCCAGGCAAGCTCTATAGCATCGAAGAGGCTGTAAGCCTGTTAGCTGCACTGCCAGCACCAAAGTTTAAAGAATCAATCGACGTGGCCGTGAACTTGGGTATTGACCCACGTAAATCCGACCAGGTCGTTCGTGGTGCAACCGTGCTGCCAGCCGGCACAGGTAAAACAGTGCGCGTTGCTGTTTTTGCGCAGGGCGCAAATGCCGAGGCCGCTAAAGCAGCTGGTGCTGACATTGTTGGTTTTGATGATCTGGCTGAATCAATTCAGGCCGGCAATCTAGACTTCGACGTAGTTATTGCCTCACCAGATGCTATGCGTGTCGTTGGTAAGCTCGGTACAGTTTTGGGTCCACGTGGCTTGATGCCTAACCCCAAAGTCGGCACCGTGACCCCAGATGTCGCAACAGCCGTTAAAAATGCCAAAGCTGGTCAAGCGCGCTACCGTGTAGACAAAGGTGGCATTATCCACGCAGCCGTTGGTCAAGCTGGCTTCAGCAGTGATGCTATCCGCCAAAACGTAGAAGCTTTGGTTGCTGACTTGAAGAAAGCAAAGCCAGCTACTAGCAAGGGCATTTACCTGCAGAAAGTAACCTTGTCGACAACGATGGGTCCAGGCCTAACGATCGACCTGTCGAACTTAGCAGTTTAAGACTAAAAATTTTCAACTTTGGGCAGGTGCCTAGAGTTGTGAAGGTACTTTGAAAGTCGCCTGCTTGCAGGCGAGCGTCAAAGACCACAGGTGCCCTTGATGTTAAGGGGCTTAATCCAACAGCCTGGGTAGACGCGGTGTGGTTTCAAGCTGAAGAGCTCTGTAACCCCCTCGCGTGCAGCATTGCTGCAAATGGGGTCGGCGGATTCTCCGCCGATAGACTGAAGTTAAGGAGGTTACAGTGACTCTGCGACTAGAAGATAAGAAAGAAATCGTTGTTGCCGTCAATAAAGCGGCCAGCGAGGCCTTTGCTGCAGTCGTCGCCGACTATCGCGGCCTAACCGTTGGGCAGTTAACTCAGCTCCGCGCACAAGCTCGTGATAAGTCAGTGTATTTACGTGTAGTGCGTAACACATTGGCTCGTCGTGCCATTGCTGGCACCGCTTTTGAGGTTTTAGATGCCTCGTTAGTGGGTCCGACGATCATTGCATTGTCTATGGATGAAAATGATATGGGCGCTGCCGCTCGTATTTTCCAAGACTTCCGCAAGGATTTCCCGAAGTCACCGCTAGCGGTTAAAGCCTTGTCAATTGACGGCAAACTCTACGGTGCAGAAGACATTGATGTTGTGGCTAAGCTGCCGAATCGCGAGCAAGCCCTCACTATGTTTGCTTCGGTACTGCAAGCGCCAATTTCGAAGTTCGCCCGACTGATGACGTCGGTCAAAGAACAGAAAGAAGCCGCTTAATCGCTGCTTGAAATACACACCTATATAAACCCTATTGGGAGATTGAACATGGCTCTGTCCAAAGACGATATTCTAAACGCCGTTGCTGAAATGACAGTGATGGAATTAGTTGAACTGATTTCAGCTGTTGAAGAAAAGTTCGGCGTTTCTGCTGCTGCTGTTGCCGTTGCTGCCGTTGCTGGTGGTGCTGCTGTTGAAGAAGAGCAAACAGAATTCAACGTTGTTATGACCAGCTTCGGTGCTAACAAAGTTGCTGTTATTAAAGCTGTTCGTGCGATCACCGGTCTGGGCTTGAAAGAAGCCAAAGATTTGGTTGAAGCAGCTCCAAAAGCAGTGAAAGAAGCTGTGTCGAAAGACGAAGCTGAAGATGTGAAAAAGCAACTGGAAGAAGCTGGCGCAACTGTCGAAGTCAAGTAATTTGGCAACAGACGGGGTGCGGGCTTAGCCCAGTACGCTGCACGGCTGGAGGCTCGCCGAGCCTCCGGCCTTTTTCCGTTTAAGTATGCTTTGGCATATTTATGCGGGCACAGGTCGCCGAGTGCCGGCCTGAGCGGTTGCCCAAGCAACCTTTCAGGCCGTCACTTTGCCGTATGAAAGTGACGCCTTTTCGAGGCTCAAGCATAGTTGAGGACCCAGATGGCATACTCTTACACCGAGAAGAAACGCATCCGAAAGAACTTCGGTAAGCTCCCGGCACTGATGGACGTGCCCTATCTTCTGGCTATTCAGGTCGACTCGTATCGAGCCTTCCTGCAGGATGGCAAGACTCCGAAATCGCGCGAAGACGTTGGTCTTCAAGCGGCCTTTCGGTCAGTTTTTCCTATCGCCAGCTATTCCGGTAATGCGGCACTAGAATTTGTCGAGTACGCTCTCGGCACGCCAATGTTTGACGTGCGCGAGTGCGTTAGCCGTGGCGTCACTTACGCAGCTCCATTGCGCGTAAAAATTCGCCTGATTATTTATGATCGCGAAGCTTCTGTTAAAACCATCAAAGATATCCGTGAGCAAGAAGTCTATATGGGCGAAATGCCTTTAATGACCGAAAACGGTACCTTCGTGATCAATGGTACTGAGCGCGTTATCGTGTCTCAGTTGCATCGTTCGCCAGGCGTATTCTTTGACCATGACAAAGGTAAAACGCACTCATCGGGCAAGCTGCTCTATAACGCGCGCATTATTCCTTACCGTGGCTCGTGGCTAGACTTCGAGTTCGATCCTAAAGATTTGGTATTCGCACGTATCGATCGTCGCCGCAAATTGCCAGCGACTATTTTGCTGCGCGCTTTAGGCTATAACTCCGAAGAAATGCTCGACATGTTCTTCGACTCGAGCAATGTTGCCGTCACCGCAGAGGGCTTCAAGTTAGACTTGATCGCCGAACGTCTGCGCGGTGAAACAGCACTGTTTGATATCGTTGTCAAAGGCAAAACCATTGTTGAGTCCGGCCGCCGCATCACTGCGCGTCACATTCGCGACATCGAGAAAGCCGGTCTGACTCAGCTCGACGTTCCTGCTGAATACTTATTCGGTAAAGTGCTGGCGAAAAATCTTGTCGACACAAAAACTGGCGAAGTTTTAGCGGACTGCAACAGCATCATCACCGATGAATCGTTGAAGAAAATCGTGCAAGGCGGCGTTAAAGCTTTCAGCATTATTTACACCAACGATCTAGACCACGGCCCATTCCTCGCGGATACCTTACGAGCAGATCCTGCACGCTCTGAGCTGGAAGCGCTGGTCGAAATTTATCGCATGATGCGCCCAGGCGAGCCGCCCACTAAAGAAGCGGCTGAGAACTTGTTTAAAAACCTGTTCTTCTCACCTGAGCGTTATGACCTATCAAACGTCGGTCGTATGAAATTCAACCGTCGCTTAAATCGTGATAGCGATTTCGGCGAAGGCGTCTTGTCGCGTGAAGATATTGTTGATGTCGTTCGCGGCATGATTGATATCCGTAACGGTAAAGGCGAAGTCGACGACATCGACCATTTGGGTAACCGTCGTATTCGCTCTGTTGGCGAGATGACCGAAAACCAATTCCGCGTTGGTTTAGTTCGTGTTGAGCGCGCTGTTAAAGAGCGCTTGTCGATGGCCGAATCCGACAACTTGATGCCGCAAGACTTAATTAATGCCAAGCCAGTTTCGGCTGCCATTAAAGAGTTCTTCGGCTCATCGCAGCTGTCGCAGTTCATGGACCAAAACAACCCGCTATCTGAAATTACGCACAAGCGTCGTGTTTCAGCGTTAGGCCCAGGCGGTTTAACTCGTGAGCGCGCAGGCTTCGAAGTCCGCGACGTTCACCCAACGCATTATGGTCGTGTTTGTCCAATCGAGACGCCAGAAGGTCCAAACATTGGTTTGATCAACTCGTTGGCGAGTTTTGCTCGTACCAACCACTACGGCTTCCTTGAATCACCTTACCGTAAAGTGATCGATGGTTTGGTTACTGATGACTATGTGTATTTGTCTGCCATTGAAGAAGCTGAGGAAGTTATTGCTCAGGCGGACTCGCAAGTAGACAAAAAAGGCTCATTAGTTGACGACCTAGTTGCTGTGCGTCACAAAAACGAATTTACCGTGATGGCGCCTGAGAAGGTCACCTACATGGACGTGTCGCCACGTCAGGTGGTTTCGGTTGCAGCTTCGTTGATTCCATTCTTGGAACACGATGACGCCAACCGCGCACTCATGGGTTCGAACATGCAACGTCAAGCCGTGCCAACATTGCGCGCTGACAAACCACTCGTGGGTACCGGCATGGAGCGCTATGTCGCCCGTGACTCTGGCGTCTGTGTGGTGGCGAAACGTGGTGGTGTTATCGATTATGTCGATGCCGCACGTATCGTTGTACGTGTTCGTAACGAAGAAGTGGTGATGGGTGAGGCTGGTGCCGACATCTATAACCTGACCAAGTACACTCGCTCGAACCAAAATACCTGTATCAACCAGCGTGCATTAGTAAACGTCGGCGATGCGGTTGAAATTGGTGACATCCTAGCCGATGGTCCTTCTGTCGATATGGGTGAGTTGGCGCTTGGCCAAAACATGCGCGTCGCCTTTATGCCGTGGAATGGCTACAACTTCGAAGATTCGATCTTGTTGTCTGAGCGCGTTGTAAAAGATGATCGCTTCACTTCAATTCACATCCAAGAATTGTCGTGTATTGCGCGTGATACCAAGTTGGGCTCTGAAGAAATTTCAGCAGATATCCCCAATGTTGGCGAAGCCGCTCTGTCGAAACTCGATGAGTCCGGCATTGTCTACATCGGTGCAGAAGTGAATGCTGGTGATATTTTGGTTGGTAAAGTCACGCCTAAAGGCGAGACGCAACTATCGCCAGAAGAGAAACTACTGCGCGCCATCTTTGGTGAAAAAGCCAGTGACGTAAAAGATTCATCTTTACGCGTTCCATCGGGCACCAAGGGCACCGTGATTGACGTTCAAGTCTTCACGCGTGACGGCATCGAGAAAGATGAGCGTGCGAAAGCCATTGAGAAAGAACAGCTCAATGACTACCGCAAAGACTTGAAAGAAGAATATCGAATCTTTGAAGAAGCGACCTCTGCACGTTTGCATGAAGTCCTGCTTGGTCAAAAAGTCAACGGTGGTGCTGGCCTGAAAAAAGGTTCGGCGATCACTGAAACTGACTTGGCTGAGCTAGATCTGGCGCAATGGTTTGAGATTCGCCCAGCGGATGAAGGTATTGCCGAGCAACTTGAGCGTGCACAAACGTTCTTGGCTGAGCGTCAAGCCGACATCGAAGCGAAATTCGAAGACAAGAAACGCAAAATCATGACTGGCGATGACCTCGCTCATGGCGTGTTGAAAGTCGTCAAAGTTTACTTGGCTGTGAAGCGTCGCATTCAGCCTGGTGATAAAATGGCCGGCCGTCACGGTAACAAAGGTGTTGTTTCCATCATCATGCCTGTCGAAGACATGCCTCATGATGAGCATGGCGAACCTGTTGATATCGTGCTTAACCCGCTTGGCGTTCCATCACGTATGAACGTAGGTCAGATTCTTGAAACTCACTTAGGCTGGGCCGCTAAAGGTTTGGGTGAGCGCATCGGTGAGATGCTCGATGAGCAACGTAAAATTGCCGATTTGCGTAAGTACTTAGATCAAATCTACAACGGCGTCGGTGGTCAGCAAGAAGACTTGAACTCGATGACGGATGACGAAGTGCTAGCTATGTCGAAAAACTTGCGTGGCGGTGTCCCTATCGCTACGCCTGTGTTTGACGGTGCGCATGAAAACGAAATCAAGTCGCTGCTGAAACTGGCAGGTCTGAACGAGAATGGACAGCAATGGCTGTACGATGGCCGCACCGGCGAGCGCTTTGATCGTCAAGTTACGGTTGGTTACATGTACATGCTCAAGCTCAACCACTTGGTCGATGACAAAATGCATGCGCGTTCAACGGGTTCATACTCGCTGGTCACGCAGCAGCCATTGGGCGGTAAAGCACAGTTCGGTGGTCAGCGTTTCGGGGAGATGGAGTGCTGGGCGTTGCAAGCCTACGGCGCCGCCTACACCCTGCAAGAAATGCTCACCGTGAAGTCCGACGATGTGAATGGTCGTACGCGCGTCTACAAAAATATTGTCGATGGCGATCACCGCATGGACCCAGGTATGCCGGAATCTTTCAACGTATTGGTGAAAGAGATTCGCTCGCTGGGTATCAATATGGAATTGGACAACGAATAAGCCTGACGTGTGGTGGCGGCCAGTTTGGTCGCCACCTTCACATGTTGCTTTGGGAGAATTGCCTTGAAAGATCTGCTCAGCCAACTACGCAACCAAGGTCAGGTGGTCGAAGAATTCGATCGCATCCGCATTGGTCTGGCGTCGCCAGAATTAATTCGTTCATGGTCTTTTGGTGAAGTTAAAAAGCCAGAAACCATTAACTACCGTACGTTCAAACCAGAGCGTGATGGCCTGTTCTGCGCCAAAATCTTTGGCCCAATCAAAGACTTCGAATGCTTGTGCGGTAAGTACAAACGCATGAAGTTCCGCGGTGTTATCTGCGAGAAGTGCGGCGTCGAAGTCACCATGGCGAAAGTGCGCCGCGAGCGCATGGGCCACATTGAACTAGCTTCACCAACTGCACACATTTGGTTCTTGAAATCACTGCCATCGCGTATCGGCCTGCTGCTTGATATGACGCTGCGTGATATCGAACGCGTGCTGTATTTCGAAAGCTTTATCGTTATTGATCCAGGTATGACCACGCTTGAAAAAGGTCAGCTGCTCAACGATGAAGAGTATTACACCGCTCTTGAAGAGCATGGCGATGAGTTCGACGCGCGCATGGGCGCTGAAGCAATTCAGCTGCTCTTAGCCGACATCGACTTAGAATCAGAAATTACGCGTCTGCGTGAAGAGATTCCTGCAACAAACTCTGAGACTAAGCTGAAGAAGCTGTCGAAGCGTTTGAAGCTAGTTGAGTCCTTCCAAAGCTCGGGCAACAAGCCTGAGTGGATGGTGCTGACGGTTCTGCCTGTGCTGCCACCGGACTTGCGTCCTTTGGTGCCACTCGATGGCGGCCGCTTTGCAACCTCAGACTTGAACGATCTCTATCGTCGTGTCATCAACCGTAACAACCGCCTCAAGCGCCTGCTCGATCTGAGCGCGCCTGACATCATCGTGCGCAACGAAAAGCGCATGTTGCAGGAAGCGGTTGATGCCTTGCTTGACAACGGTCGTCGCGGTCGCGCCATCACTGGCACCAACAAGCGTCCGCTGAAATCTTTGGCCGATATGATCAAGGGTAAGCAAGGTCGTTTCCGCCAGAATTTGCTCGGCAAGCGCGTTGACTACTCCGGTCGTTCGGTTATTACCGTTGGCCCTACTCTGCGTCTGCACCAGTGCGGCCTGCCGAAGAAAATGGCTTTGGAACTATTCAAGCCTTTCATTTTCGGCAAGCTCCAAGCCCAAGGCTTGGCGACAACGATTAAAGCCGCGAAGAAAATGGTTGAGCGTGAAACTCCAGAAGTTTGGGATATTCTCGCCGACGTGATTCGCGAACATCCCGTCATGCTTAACCGCGCACCGACACTTCACCGTCTCGGCCTGCAAGCGTTTGAGCCGGTCCTGATTGAAGGTAAAGCCATCCAGCTGCATCCGCTGGTATGTACGGCATTCAACGCCGACTTCGACGGTGACCAAATGGCTGTGCACGTGCCGCTGACTATTGAAGCTCAGCTTGAAGCGCGCGCACTGATGATGTCGACAAACAACATTTTGTCGCCTGCCAACGGTGAGCCGATCATTGTGCCGTCGCAAGACGTGGTGCTCGGTCTTTACTACATCACGCGTGATCGTGTGAATGGTAAAGGCGAGGGCATGATTTTCGCCGACTACAACGAAGTGACACGTGCTTTGGCTAACAAGGCAGTGGAGATCCACGCTCGCATTAAAGTGCGCGTGCTGGAAATCACTATCGATGAAGATGGCAACAAAATTGAGCGCAAATTCTTGGCTGATACCACGCCAGGTCGTTGCATGCTCTGGAACATCGTTCCGAAAGGTCTGCCGTTTGATCTGATCAACCAGCCGATGACGAAAAAGAACATTTCGCGTTTGCTCAACAGCTGCTACCGCGTGCTGGGCTTGAAAGACACTGTTATTTTTGCTGACCAACTGATGTACTTGGGCTTTGCTCAAGCCACATACTCAGGCGTTTCGGTCGGCATGGAAGACATGGTCATTCCAGCTGAGAAAGAAACCATCATCAATGGTGCTGAAGAAGAAGTGCGCGAAATTGAAGCGCAGTTTGGTTCAGGCTTGGTGACAAAAGGCGAACGCTATAACAAAGTTGTCGACATTTGGTCGCGTACCAATGAGTTGGTCGCTAAAGCCATGATGGACAACTTGTCGACTGAAACCGTACAAGCCAAAGATGGCAGCATGGAAGAACAGAAGTCGTTCAACTCCATCTACATCATGGCCGACTCTGGTGCTCGTGGTTCCGCTGCCCAGATTCGTCAGCTTGCCGGTATGCGTGGTCTGATGGCCAAGCCAGACGGCTCGATTATTGAAACACCCATTAAAGCTAACTTCCGTGAAGGTTTGACGGTTCTTCAGTACTTCATCTCGACTCACGGTGCTCGTAAAGGCCTCGCCGATACCGCGTTGAAAACCGCTAACTCCGGTTATCTAACGCGTCGTTTGGTCGACGTTGCGCAAGATTTGGTTGTTACTGAAATCGATTGCGGCACCAGCAATGGTGTGGTGATGACGCCGCTAATTGAAGGTGGTGACATCGTTGAGCCATTGCGCGAACGCGTATTGGGTCGTGTCACTGCTAGCGATGTCTTGCTCCCAGGCAGCGATGAAATTTTCGCACCAAAAGGCACGCTGCTCGATGAGCGTTGGGTTGACCGTTTAGAAGCCGCAGGCATCGATGAAGTCTATGCGCGCTCGGTTATTTCCTGTAACACGCGCTTCGGCGTTTGCTCGATGTGCTATGGCCGTGACTTGGCGCGTGGTCATCGCGTTAACATCGGTGAAGCTATCGGCGTTATGGCCGCTCAGTCGATCGGTGAGCCAGGCACGCAGTTGACCATGCGTACCTTCCACATCGGTGGTGCGGCAAGCCGTGCTTCTGCTGTGTCGAGCGTGCAAGTTCGCAACGACGGCAAAGTGCGCTTCCACAACATTAAGTTGGTGCAGCACGCTGGTGGTAACTTAGTGGCCGTATCGCGTTCCGGTGAAATCGGCATTGCCGACTCACGTGGTCGCGAGCGCGAGCGCTATAAACTGCCATACGGTGCAGTTATTACTGTAGCCGATGCCGAGGAAGTGAAGGGCGGACAGGTTGTTGCAACCTGGGATCCACACACCCACCCCATCGTGACTGAGCTTGCCGGTAATGTGAAATTCGTCGACATGGAAGACGGCTTGACAGTTCGCCATCAAACTGACGAACTCACAGGTCTGACTAACATCGAAATTATGGATCCGAAAGACCGTCCAGCCGCTGGTAAAGAGCTGCGTCCGGCGATTCGTTTGCTCGATGCCAAAGGCAACATTATTAATATCGAAGGCAGTGATCAGCCTGCGCAGTACTTCCTGCCATCAGAGTCGATCACAACCTTGCAAGATGGCGCGACAATCGGTATTGGCGATGTTATCGGCCGTATTCCACAAGAATCGTCGAAAACACGTGACATCACCGGTGGTTTGCCACGTGTTGCTGACTTGTTCGAAGCGCGTAAGCCGAAAGAACCAGCAATCTTGGCGGAAATTAGCGGCATCGTCAGCTACGGCAAAGAGACCAAAGGTAAGCACCGTTTGGTTATCACGCCAGATGACGGCGCTGAAGTTTACGAAGAGCTGATTCCAAAATGGCGCCAGCTCAACGTTTTCGAAGGCGAACGCGTGTCACGTGGTGAGGTCGTTTCTGATGGCCCGCAAAATCCACACGACATTCTTCGCTTGAAAGGTGAGACTGCGTTGGCGACGTATATCGTTAATGAAGTCCAAGACGTTTACCGCTTACAAGGCGTTAAAATTAACGATAAACACATCGAAGTTATTATTCGCCAGATGTTGCGTAAAGTTGAAATCACTGAAAACGGTGACAGCACCTTTATTCAAGGCGAGCAGGTCGAGTTGGCTCGTGTGCTAGACGAAAACGAAGTGCTTAACGGCATGGATAAGTTCGGCGCCAAGTTCCAACGTGTCCTGATGGGTATTACCAAGGCTTCGTTGTCGACAGAGTCGTTTATTTCGGCTGCGTCATTCCAGGAAACTACACGAGTCCTGACCGAAGCTGCTGTAACTGGTAAAGAAGATGACCTGCGCGGTCTGAAAGAAAACGTCGTTGTTGGTCGTTTGATTCCAGCCGGCACAGGCTTCGCTTATCACGCACAGCGTCGTCAGCAGCGCCTAGAGGCCAAGGTTGTAGACCAAGGCCCAAGCGCAGCAGATGTAGAACAAGCACTCTCGGAAGCGCTGAATTCGGCTGAAGAGTAAGCTAGATACGGGTAGGCGGCCGTCTTGACGGGCGGCCGAACTGCTCATAGAATGCGCAACCCTGAAAAGGAGCCTCTCGGCTCTTTTTTCGGTTGTGTAAAATTAACGGGAGAGAACAGGCTGCTATGGCAACTACTAACCAATTGATCCGCAAGGGTCGGCAAGCACTGGTCGAAAAGTCCGGTGTTCCAGCACTTAAAGGCAGCCCGCAACGTCGCGGTGTTTGCACACGTGTCTACACAACGACACCTAAAAAGCCAAACTCGGCTCTGCGTAAAGTTTGCCGTGTGCGCTTAACGTCAGGTTTTGAAGTTAGCTCTTACATCGGTGGTGAAGGCCACAACTTGCAAGAGCACAGCGTGGTTCTAATCCGTGGCGGTCGTGTTAAAGATTTGCCCGGTGTGCGTTATCACACTGTTCGTGGTTCGCTCGATTGCGCAGGCGTCAAAGGCCGCATGCAGTCGCGTTCCAAGTACGGTACCAAGCGTCCTAAGAAGTAAGACTTAGGCGCAGTAAGGCCGGGCAGATGTAATCGTCCCGGACACCCCTGAAGCTTCATAAAAGGTTTAATGAGTCATGCCAAGAAGAAGAGTTGTAGCAGTCCGCGAAATCCTACCAGATCCAAAATTTGGTAGCCAAACCCTCGCCAAGTTCATGAACCAGGTGATGGAATCCGGCAAGAAATCCACCGCAGAGTCGATTGTTTACGGCGCGCTTGCACGCGTTGCTGAAAAAAACAAAGGCAATCCCGTGGAAATTTTTGAATCGGTTCTAGAAAAACTGCGTCCAATGGTTGAGGTCAAGGCTCGTCGCGTCGGTGGCGCCACCTACCAGGTGCCAATGGAAGTACGCCCCTCCCGTCGTACTGCATTGGCTATGCGCTGGTTGGTAGATTCCGCACGTAAGCGCTCGGAAAAAACCATGGCTCTGCGTTTAGCTGGTGAGTTGCTCGATGCCAACGAAGGCAAAGGCGCTGCTATCAAGAAGCGTGAAGACGTTCACCGTATGGCTGAAGCTAACAAAGCTTTCGCGCACTACCGCTTCTAATCTTGATCTCAGGAGACTCACGTGGCTAGAGCTACCCCGTTAAACCTATACCGTAATATTGGTATTTCGGCGCACATTGACGCCGGCAAAACCACTACCACTGAGCGCGTGCTTTTTTACACAGGTAAAAATCACAAGCTCGGTGAAGTTCATGATGGCGCAGCCACAATGGACTGGATGGAGCAAGAACAAGAGCGCGGTATTACTATTACTTCCGCGGCAACGACATGCTTCTGGTCTGGCATGGCGAAGCAGTTCGATCAGCATCAAATCAACATCATTGACACTCCGGGTCACGTTGACTTCACTATTGAAGTTGAGCGCTCCATGCGTGTTCTAGATGGTGCTTGCATGGTGTATTGCGCCGTTGGTGGCGTTCAGCCGCAGTCTGAAACTGTGTGGCGCCAAGCCAACAAATACAAAGTGCCTCGCTTGGCCTTTGTGAACAAAATGGATCGTACTGGTGCAAACTTCTTCCGCGTTGTTGAGCAGATGAAGACGCGCCTCGGTGCCAGCCCTGTTCCAATCGTTGTGCCCATCGGTGCCGAAGAGAACTTCGAAGGCGTTGTTGATTTGGTCACGATGAAAGCAATTTATTGGGATGAAGCGTCTCAAGGTATGACCTTTGATTTGCGCGATATCCCAGCAAGCTTGCAGGACGAGTGCGACAAGTGGCGTGAAAACCTTGTTGAGTCAGCCGCTGAAGCATCTGAAGAGCTGATGAATGAGTACTTAGAAAGCGGTGAGCTTAGCGAAGAGCAAATTTACAAAGCAATTCGTATGCGTACATTGGCTTGTGAGATTCAGCCAATGTTGTGCGGTACCGCCTTCAAAAATAAAGGCGTCCAGCTGATGTTGGATTCCGTGATTCGTTATTTGCCTGCACCCAACGACGTTGCTCCTGTAACTGGCGTGCTTGATGACAAAGACGAATCCGAAGGTCAGCGTAAGTCATCAGACGATGAGCCCTTCTCTGCACTTGCTTTCAAAATCATGAATGACAAGTTCGTTGGTAACCTAACGTTCGTGCGCGTGTATTCGGGCGTTCTGAAATCGGGTGAGGCGGCTTGGAACCCTGTTAAGAGCAAGAAAGAGCGTATTGGCCGTATTCTGCAGATGCATGCAAACCAGCGTGAAGAAATTTCCGAGATTCGTGCAGGCGATATCGCAGCTCTTGTTGGCTTGAAAGATGTAACAACAGGCGACACGCTGTGTGACGAAAATAAAGTCATCACACTCGAGCGCATGGAGTTCCCTGAGCCAGTGATTTCGGTTGCCGTTGAGCCGAAAACAAAAGCTGACCAAGAAAAAATGTCGATTGCCTTGGGCCGTCTGGCTAAAGAAGATCCATCGTTCCGTGTTCGCACCGACGAAGAGTCTGGCCAAACCATCATCTCCGGCATGGGTGAGCTTCACTTAGACATTCTTGTTGATCGTATGCGTCGTGAGTTTGGTGTTGAGGCTAACATCGGCAAGCCACAAGTCGCCTACCGTGAAACCATCCGTAAAGCAGTCGACACTGAAGGCAAGTTTGTTCGTCAGTCCGGCGGTCGTGGTCAGTATGGTCACGTGTTGCTTCGCCTCAAGCCTATTTATGGCGTTGAGGAAGGCGTTGACTACAAGTTCGTCGAAGAAGTTGTTGGTGGTACGGTTCCGAAAGAATACTTCGGTGCTGTCGACAAGGGTATCCAAGAGCAAATGGCCAATGGCGTGCTCGCGGGCTATCCAATCGTTGGTATTCAGGCCACGCTGTATGACGGTTCTTACCACGATGTCGACTCCAACGAAATGGCGTTTAAAATCGCCGCTAGCATGGGCTTCAAGCGCGGCTTCATGGATGCAGATCCAGTGTTGCTTGAGCCGGTCATGAAAGTCGAAGTGGAAACACCTGAAGACTACATGGGCGACATCATGGGTGACTTGAGTCGTCGTCGCGGTAACTTGCAAGGCATGGATGACCTGCCTGGCGGTGCTAAGTCGATTCGTGCTGAAGTTCCTTTGGCTGAAATGTTTGGCTATGCCACTGACATGCGCTCGATGTCACAAGGCCGCGCCACATTCACCATGGAGTTCGGCAAGTATGCCGAAACTCCGAAAAACGTGGCTGATGCGATCATCACAAAATACACCGCTAAGCGTAGCGCTGGCGAATAAGTAACCTGGGTGCTGCCTCCAGATTTGGGTGCAGCGCTTTACAGAACCCTTGAGGATTTTAAGAAATGGCAAAGTCAAAGTTTGAACGTAATAAACCGCACGTCAACGTCGGCACTATTGGTCACGTCGACCATGGCAAAACCACGCTGACAGCTGCTATCGCTACATCGTGCGCTAAGCTTTATGGCGGCGACGCTAAAGGCTACGACCAAATCGATTCGAGCCCTGAAGAAAAGGCTCGTGGTATTACGATTAATACATCGCACGTTGAATACGACAGCCCGATTCGCCACTACGCGCACGTCGACTGCCCAGGTCACGCTGACTATGTGAAAAACATGATCACCGGTGCTGCTCAAATGGACGGCGCTATCCTCGTGATCGCGGCAACTGACGGCCCTATGGCGCAAACACGTGAGCACATCCTGCTATCACGTCAAGTTGGCGTTCCATACATCGTTGTGTTTTTGAACAAATGCGACCTCGTCGATGACGAAGAGCTGCTGGAATTGGTGGAAATGGAAGTTCGCGAACTTCTAACCATGTACAAATTCCCAGGCGATGACACACCAGTCATCCGTGGTTCAGCGCTGCAAGCATTGAACGGCGAAACAACCGAGTTCGGCATGCCTGCGATTGCTAAACTAGTTGAAACACTGGATAGCTATATCCCAGAGCCACTACGTGCAATCGACAAGCCATTCCTGATGCCTATCGAAGACGTATTCTCCATCTCTGGTCGCGGTACTGTTGTGACTGGTCGTGTTGAGCGTGGCATCGTTAAAGTCGGCGAAGAAATCGAAATCGTTGGTTTGAAAGACACTGTTAAAACGACCTGTACTGGCGTTGAAATGTTCCGCAAATTGCTCGACGAAGGTCGTGCAGGCGAGAACTGCGGCGTGTTGCTGCGTGGTACTAAGCGTGAAGACGTGCAACGTGGTCAGGTTCTGGCTAAGCCAGGCACGATCAAGCCACACACCCAGTTTGAATCGGAAATCTATGTGCTGAGCAAAGATGAAGGTGGTCGTCACACGCCATTCTTCAAAGGCTACCGCCCACAGTTCTACTTCCGTACAACAGACGTGACAGGCGCTATTGAGTTGGCCGAAGGCGTAGAGATGGTTATGCCTGGCGACAACATCAACGTGAACGTCACGCTGATCGCACCAATTGCTATGGAAGAAGGCTTGCGCTTCGCCATCCGTGAAGGCGGTCGTACCGTCGGCGCTGGTGTTGTTGCTAAAATCTTCGCCTAAGCGGTGATTCAAAGCCTCGAGCGGCATTTGCTCTCGAGGCTTTTAGGGCAGGCAGCAAATCGTTATTAGTATCTGTAGGAAATTCGCAAATAGTACTTGCGGCAGAACCCGTCAGCTATTAATATACGCCACCCCAGAAAGTTGGGGTGTACATCCGGAGCATAGTTTCCGGCCTGGTTTGTGAGAAGTCTTCTATTAGTTAGCAAGCTAGTAGTGGGCTAGTTCTTTTTTGCTTTGGAGTTGCTGGAATGGCTAACCAGAGAATCCGCATCCGCCTGAAGGCGTTCGATCATCGTCTGATCGACCAATCGGCGCTCGAGATTGTGGAAACCGCGAAACGTACAGGGGCGCAAGTTTGTGGCCCTATCCCGATGCCAACGCGCATCGAGCGTTTCAACGTACTGACCTCGCCGCACGTCAATAAAGACGCGCGCGATCAGTATGAAATTCGCACCCATAAGCGCTTGGTTGACATTGTTCAGCCAACAGACAAAACAGTCGATGCGCTAATGAAATTGGACCTCGCCGCTGGCGTAGATGTTCAAATCAGCTTGGGTTGATCGTTCAGCAGAAGGTCTCCTCTGAGACAGTGTGCCAAAGAGGTCTGAATAAATGGCTATTGGATTAGTCGGTCGTAAATGCGGGATGACGCGCGTATTCACAGAAGCAGGTGTTTCAATTCCTGTGACTGTGATCGAAGTCGATCCAAACCGTATTACGCAAATCAAATCGCTCGAAAGCGATGGTTACCAAGCAGTGCAAGTAACTACAGGCGAGCGTCGTGCTTCCCGTGTTACGAAGCCAATGGCTGGTCACTTCGCTAAAGCTAATGTGGCAGCTGGTCGTGGCGTGTGGGAATTCCGCATCGCTGGCGATGAAGCCGCTGAGTTGGCTGTTGGTGGTGAATTAGCCGTGACCATGTTTACTCCTGGTCAGGTGGTTGATGTCACTGGTACATCTAAAGGCAAGGGTTTCCAGGGCGGTGTTAAGCGCTGGAACTTCAGTATGCAAGATGCCACGCACGGTAACTCCGTGTCGCACCGTGCGCACGGCTCCACCGGTCAGAACCAAAGCCCAGGTAAGGTTTTCAAGGGCAAGAAGATGGCTGGTCATATGGGTGCCGAGCGCGTCACAGTTCAAGGTCTGGAAGTGGTATCGATTGATCTCGAGCGCAACGTGCTCGTTATTAAAGGTGCTGTGCCGGGCGCAACCGGTAATGACGTCATCGTACGTCCGACCGTGAAGGCCTGAGGAGAATAACGTGAACCTCAAGACTGTATCCGGGTCCGCCGTTGAGCTCTCCGAAGTTGCTTTCGGTAAAGAATTCAACGAAGCCCTAGTGCACCAGGTTGTTGTTGCATACATGGCTGGTGCTCGTCAGGGCACTAAGGCGCAGAAATCGCGTGCCGAAGTCAGTGGCGGCGGCAAAAAGCCATTTAAACAAAAAGGTTCGGGTCGCGCCCGTGCTGGTTCAATTCGCAGCCCCATTTGGCGTGGCGGCGGAAAGAGCTTTGCAGCACGTCCGCAAGACTGGGATCAAAAAGTAAACCGTAAGATGTATCGCGGTGCTATGCAGTGCATCTTGGCTGAACTCGTTCGCCAAGACCGCTTAGTGCTTGTGGATGACTTCACGGTTTCTGCACCGAAAACTAAAGAACTGATGACTAAGCTGCAAAGCTTAGGTCTGACGAACGCGCTGATCATCACTGATGCTGTTGACGAGAACTTGTATCTCGCGGCACGTAACATCCCGCATATCGATGTGATCGATACAACGGCTGTTGATCCGGTGAGCTTGATTGGCTACGAAAAGGTACTGATGTCTGTGCCTGCAGCCAAGAAACTTGAGGTGGAATTGGGATGAGCCAGGAACGTCTGTTGCAAGTATTGCTTGCGCCGCATGTGTCCGAGAAAGCCACGATGGTAGCTGATAAGCATCGTCAAGTGGTTTTTAAGGTGAGTCGCGACGCCAACAAGCTAGAAATCAAGAAGGCCGTTGAAGATCTGCTCAACGTTAAAGTTGATGCGGTTAACACTGTGCTGGTCAAGGGCAAAAGCAAACGCTTTGGTCGCTCCCAGGGCCGTCGCCAAGACTTCAAAAAGGCTTACGTCTCGTTGAAGGAAGGCTTTGACATCGACTTTAATGCCATTGGCACAGTCGAATAAGGGCCGGGAGAACTGACATGGCAATTGTAAAATGCAAACCGACCTCGCCAGGCCGTCGTTTCGTTGAGAAGGTGGTTCATAAGCACCTTCACAAAGGTCGCCCACACGCGCCTTTGGTCGAATCACAGTCGCGCACTGGTGGTCGTAACAATAATGGCCGCATCACCATGCGTCACATTGGTGGTGGTCACAAACAGTTATATCGAGTGATCGATTTCAAGCGCGGCAAAGATGGCATTCCAGCCACCGTTGAGCGTATTGAATACGACCCTAACCGTACCGCTCACATCGCATTGTTGAAGTATGCTGATGGCGACCGTCGTTACATGATCGCGCTGAAAAATCAGCAAGTTGGCGATCAAGTAATGTCGGGTGACGCAGCGCCGATCAAGGTGGGTAACGTGTTGCCATTGCGCAATATGCCACTAGGTTCGACAATTTGCTGCATCGAACTGAAGCCTGGTAAAGGTGCTCAGTTGGTTCGTTCGGCAGGTACTTCGGCTCAGTTGCTCGGTCGTGATGGTAGCTACGCTATCGTGCGCTTACGCTCAGGCGAAATGCGTAAAATTCACGTCGACTGCCGCGCTGCATTCGGTGAAATATCCAACAGCGAGCATAGCTTGCGTTCGTTGGGTAAAGCCGGTGCTAGCCGCTGGCGTGGTGTTCGTCCGACAGTTCGTGGTATGGCCATGAACCCGGTTGATCACCCGCATGGTGGTGGTGAAGGTCGTAACAAGGGCATGCAGCCGGTGTCGCCATGGGGCACGCCGTCCAAGGGTTATAAAACCCGTAATAATAAGCGTACTAGCGGCATGATTGTCCGCGACCGTCGCGTCAAGTAATGGGTAGAGGAGTCTTATTGTGCCTCGTTCACTGAAAAAGGGTCCGTTCGTTGATACCCATCTGTTTGTTAAGGTGGAAGCAGCGGCGGCAGCCAACTCGAAAAAGCCTATCAAGACCTGGTCGCGTCGCTCGATGATTCTGCCGGAAATGGTTGGCTTAACGATTGCTGTTCATAACGGCAAACAACACGTGCCTGTGTTCATCACTGAACACATGGTTGGTCATAAACTTGGCGAATTCGCGCCGACTCGTACCTATCGCGGTCACGTTGTCGACAAGAAATCGAAGCGTTAAGGAGAGCATGATGGAAGCTACCGCAAAATTGCGTGGCGCGCCGATCTCGGCTCAAAAGGCTCGCCTTGTCGCCGATCAAGTTCGCGGCTTGTCCGTTGAGCTGGCCCTCAATACGCTGAATTTCAGCGATAAGAAGGCCGCAGGCTTCGTTAAAAAAGTGCTCGAATCAGCAATAGCTAATGCCGAGCACAACCAGGGGGCGGATGTGGACGAACTACGCGTCGCCACTATCTTTGTAGATGAGGGTGTAACGCTTAAGCGTATCCTGCCACGCGCTAAAGGCCGTGCGGATCGTATTAGCAAGCGCACATGCCACATCTCCGTCATCGTGGCTGAAGGCAAGTAAGGGGCTGAAGAAATGGGTCAGAAAGTTCATCCAATCGGTATCCGCTTAGGTGTTATTAAAAAACATAACGCCAACTGGTATGCCAGCCCGAAGCAATACGCTGAGTTCTTACTCGCTGACTTGCAAGTGCGTGAGTTTTTAAATGTGCGTCTAAAAGCCGCTTCAGTGAGCAAGATTCTCATTGAGCGTCCTTCTGAAAACGCACGCATTACGATTTCGACAGCTCGCCCTGGCGTGCTGATTGGCAAGAAGGGTGAAGACGTCGAACGTCTACGCCGTGAAGTCGCCAAATTGATGAAGATGCCGGTACAGATCAACATCGACGAAATTCGTAAGCCAGACTTAGATGCCAAGCTCGTTGCTGAAGGTATTGCCTCGCAACTCGAGCGTCGTGTGATGTTCCGTCGTGCTATGAAGCGCGCGGTACAGAACTCCATGCGTGCTGGCGCTAAAGGGATCAAGGTTGAAGTGTCGGGCCGTTTAGGCGGAGCAGAAATTGCTCGTACCGAATGGTACCGCGAAGGCCGTGTGCCACTTCACACTCTGCGCGCTGACATCGATTATTCGATCGTGCGTGCTGAAACCACCTACGGCTGTATCGGCGTTAAAGTGTGGATTTTCAAGGGTGAAATCCTGGGTGGTATGGATCAGGCCTATGCGCCAGCTCCTGCCGAGGAAGCCCGTCCCGCTAAAAAGCGCGGCCCGAAGAACTAAGGGGTTGAGAGATGTTACAGCCTAAAAGAACTAAGTTCCGCAAGATGCACAAAGGCCGCAACACTGGCCTGGCGCTTCGTGGCAGCACAGTTGCATTTGGTACGATTGCATTGAAATCTGTTGAGCGTGGTCGTATCACTGCTCGTCAAATTGAAGCGGCTCGTCGTGCTATTTCGCGTCGTGTGAAGCGTGGCGGCAAAATTTTCATCCGCGTTTTCCCGGACAAGCCCATCACCAAGAAGCCTTTGGAAGTTCGTATGGGTAAAGGTAAGGGTAGCGTGGAGTATTGGGTGGCTGAAATTCAGCCAGGTAAGATTCTTTATGAGATGGAAGGCGTCCCTGACGACTTGGCTCGTGAAGCGTTTACCCTGGCTGCCGCCAAGCTGCCTCTCAAGACCACCATTGTTACTCGGACGGTGATGTAATGAACGGCAAAGATTTACGTGAAAAGAGCGTTGAGGACTTGAACAAAGAGCTCAGCAATTTACAGCGTCAGCAGTTTACGCTGCGTATGGCTCAGGCGACCGGTCAGCTGGCTCAAAACCACAAGATCGATGTGGTTCGCAAGGACATCGCCCGTGTAAAGACCATCCTGACAGAAAAGGAAGGTAACTGACCATGACGGAACAGTCCAAAACTCAACGTATCGTCGTTGGCAAAGTAGTCAGCAACAAGATGGATAAGTCCATCACTGTGCTGATTGAGCGTAAGGTTAAGCACCCGCTGTATGGTAAATACATCACGCGCTCAACTAAAATGCATGCACATGATGAACAAAACATTTGCCAAGAAGGTGATGTGGTCTCCATTCAGGAGTGCCGCCCACTGTCCAAGTTGAAAAACTGGGTCTTGGTGGAAGTACTAGAGAAAGCCAAAGCTTAAGCAGTTTGGCTTGCGACTTTGTGTCGCATCAGTTAGGATTTCGCGCCCCGCATAGAGGGGGCTCCCTTTTTGTAGGGTTTGGAGAGAGTAATGATTCAGACCGAAACGATGCTCGAGGTCGCTGACAACAGCGGTGCTCGTCGTGTCATGTGTATCAAGGTTCTCGGTGGTTCACACCGCCGTTATGCCTCGGTCGGTGATGTCATCAAGGTTACTGTTAAGGAAGCAATTCCTCGCGGTAAGGTCAAGAAAGGCGACGTCATGAACGCCGTGGTTGTGCGTACCAAAAAAGGTATTCGCCGCCCAGACGGTTCCGTGATTCGCTTTGATGACAATGCTGCCGTGATCTTGAACAACAACAAGTCCCCGATCGGCACCCGTATCTTCGGGCCGGTGACCCGTGAATTGCGTAATGAGCAGTTCATGAAGATCATCTCGCTCGCCCCTGAAGTGCTGTGAGGTAGACAGAGATGGCAAAGATTAAGCGTGACGACGAAGTGGTCGTGATTGCAGGTAAAGATAAAGGCAAGCGCGGCAAGGTGCTAAACGTTGCCGAAGGTCGTGTATTGGTAGCCGGTGTAAACCTGGTGAAGAAACACGTTAAGCCGAATCCGAACCGTGGCGAACAAGGTGGTATTTTGGAGCGCGAAGCCGCTTTGAATATTTCCAACATTGCCCTTTTCAATCAGGCCACAAATAAAGCAGACCGCGTTGGTTATAAGATTTTAGAAGACGGCAAAAAAGTCCGTATTTTCAAATCGACCGGCGAAGTCGCTGACACTAAGTAAGGTAGGTTGGTTTAAATGGCCAGACTGAAAGCTGTATTTAAAAATGAGATTTCGCCCAAGCTGCAAGAAGAGCTGGGTCTCAAGAACGTGATGCAGATTCCACGCATCACAAAGATTACTCTGAATATGGGAGTGGGCGGTGCCAGCCAAGACAAGAAGCTTGTCGATGGCGCCGTGGCCGATATGCAGTTGATTTCTGGCCAAAAACCCGTTGTCACGCTCACTCGCAAATCCATCGCAGGCTTTAAAATCCGTGATGGCTGGCCAATTGGCTGCAAAGTAACTTTGCGCGGCGACATGATGTATGAATTTTTAGATCGTCTGATTGGCATCACGATTCCTCGTATTCGTGACTTCCGCGGGTTCAGCCCGAAATCATTCGATGGTCGTGGCAACTATAGCCTCGGCCTAAAAGAGCAAATCGTTTTCACAGAAATCGATTACGACAAAATCGATCGCCTGCGTGGCATGGACGTGGTTATCACGACTACTGCGCGTACCGACGAAGAAGGTCGCGCATTGCTGCGAGCTTTCCAGTTCCCGTTTAAGTGAGGCTGAGACATGGCTAAGAAGAGCATGAAGAATCGCGAATTAAAGCGCGAAAAACTAGTTGCCAAGTTCTCAACGCTTCGTCAGGAACTGAAGGCAACGATTTCGAGTGTTAGCGCCAGTGAAGAAGATCGTTGGTCTGCCATTCTGCGCCTACAAGGCTTGCCACGTGATTCGAGCCCAAGCCGTCTGCGTAATCGCTGCGGTTTAACGGGTCGTCCACACGGCTATTTCCGTAAGTTTGGCCTGTCGCGTATTAAATTACGTGAAGCCGTGATGCGTGGCGATGTGCCAGGCGTCGTTAAGGCTAGCTGGTAAGAGGGTTACAGAATGAGTATGCAAGATACCGTTGCGGATATGCTAACGCGCATTCGTAATGCCCAACGTGCCGGTAAGCCAACAGTTGGTATGCCGTCATCGAAGCTAAAAGTTTCGCTAGCCAACGTTTTGCAAAGCGAAGGTTATGTCGCTGGCTCAGAAGTAAGTGAAGGTCCAAAGCCTGTACTTACGTTGACTTTGAAGTATTTCGAAGGCAAGCCAGTAATCGAAGAAATTAAGCGTATTAGCCGTCCAGGCCTTCGTATTTACAAAGGTTCGAACCAGTTAACACGCGTCAAGCAGGGCTTAGGTGTTCTGCTTGTGTCGACTAACAAGGGCATCATGACTGATCGTGCCGCACGCGCCGCTGGCGTGGGTGGCGAAGTCATCGCGCTCGTGTCGTAAGAGGAAGCGAAGATGTCTCGTGTTGCCAAATCCCCGATTACTCTGCCAGCTGGCGTTGAAGTAATCATTAAGGGCCAAGACGTTCAAGTTAAGGGTGGCAAAGGCGTTTTGAGCATTATGCTCAATGACTTAGTCGCTGTTTCGCAAGAAGGTAGTGAGTTGAAGTTTTCGCCACGCGAAGACACACAAGCTGGCTGGATGCAAACAGGTACGGCTCGCGCTGTTCTTAACAACTATGTAATCGGTGTGTCCGCAGGCTTCGAGCGCAAATTGCAGCTCATTGGTGTGGGTTACAAAGCCGCTGCTAAAGGCAAAACGCTAAACTTAGCGCTTGGCTTCTCGCACCCGGTTGACTACGAATTGCCAGAAGGTGTTACCGCGGAAACGCCAACACCGACTGAAATTATTCTGAAGTCAGTCGACAAGCAGCTCCTCGGTCAGGTCGCCGCCAACGTGCGTGGCTACCGTCCGCCAGAGCCTTACAAGGGCAAAGGTGTTCGTTACTCAGACGAGAATGTTCTGCGTAAAGAAGCCAAGAAGAAGTAACGAGGTAGAGACTCACCATGAACGACAAGAAAGTTGCTCGTCAGCGTCGTGCTCGCAGCACACGCATCAAGATTCGCGAACAAGGTGCTGTTCGTCTCTGCGTGAATCGTACGCCACGTCATATGTATGCCCAGATTATTTCGGCAGACGGTGGTTCGATTCTGGCTCAGGCTTCCACCCTGGACGCATCACTGCGCGATGGCGGAACAGGCAATATCGATGCAGCCAAGAAAGTTGGCGCATTGGTTGCTGAACGTGCCAAAGCGGCAGGTGTCACCCGCGTAGCGTTTGATCGCTCCGGCTTTAAGTATCACGGTCGCGTGCAAGCATTAGCAGATGCTGCGCGTGAAGCCGGTCTGGAATTCTAAGGGTTGAATCATGGCTAAGCTTGAACAAAACGAAGGTTTCGTCGAGAAGCTGGTTGAGGTCAACCGGGTTTCTAAGACCGTCAAAGGCGGTAAAATTTTTGCTTTCACAGCACTAACTGTTGTTGGTGATGGTAATGGTCGTGTGGGCTTCGGTCGCGGTAAAGCGCGTGAAGTTCCTGCTGCCATTCAAAAAGCACTGGAAGCTGCTCGACGCAATATGATCCAAGTGGATTTGAATGGCACAACCATTCAGCACCCCATTAATGGTCGTCATGGTGCAACCCGCGTGTATATGCAGCCTGCCTCTGAAGGTACGGGTGTTATCGCTGGTGGCGCAATGCGTGCAGTTCTGGAAGTTGCTGGTGTGCAAAACGTGTTGGCAAAGTGCTACGGCTCTACGAATGCTAACAACGTGGTTCACGCCACTTTCAATGGCCTGTCTGAGATGACATCGCCGGATCAAGTTGCTGCAAAGCGCGGCTTGACGGTCGAAGAAATCCTGGGGTAATGCGATGAGCACCATTAAAGTCACACAAGTGCGCTCCGGCGCACACAAGCTCAAGAACCACAAGCTTTGCTTGCAGGGTCTTGGTCTTCGCCGCATAGGTCACACGGTGGAAGTTATTGATACGCCGTCAAACCGCGGCATGATCAACAAGGTTCATTACCTTGTGAAGATTGAGGGTTAATCATGCATTTAAATGATCTGAGTCCTGCTCCAGGCTCAACCCATGCTCCTAAGCGCCGTGGCCGTGGTATTGGCTCAGGCTTAGGTAAAACTGGTGGTGTTGGTGTTAAAGGCCAAAAATCACGCGGTAAAGGCAAGGTACGTGCAGGCTTCGAAGGCGGTCAAATGCCTTTGTATCGTCGTCTGCCAAAATTCGGCTTCACATCACTAAAGCAACAAGTAACTGCTGAAGTGCGTTTGTCTGAAATTGGCTTGGTTGATGGTGATGAAGTTACTTTGGCTAGCTTAATCACTGCCAACGTTGTGCGTAACGACATGACACGTGCTCGTGTAATTTTGTCTGGTGAAGTGGCTCGCGCCCTCACAGTCAAAGGCCTGAAAGTGACTAAAGGCGCTCGTGCTGCTATTGAAGCAGCCGGCGGCACAGTAGAGGAATAAGCCGAATGGCGAAGCAAGGCGGACAACAAGCACGTGAGATGTTACAAAGCCCAGGTATGCAAAAAGGCATGTCTGAGCTGTGGCGCCGCATCGGCTTTTTGTTGTTGGCCTTGCTGGTTTTTCGCCTCGGTGCTCACATTCCGGTTCCGGGTATTAACCCGAGCCGGTTAGCTGAGCTATTTGATCAAAATAAAGACACTATCCTGAGCTTGTTTAACATGTTCTCGGGTGGTGCTTTAGAGCGCATGTCTATCCTCGCACTCGGCATCATGCCGTATATTTCTGCGTCGATTATCATGCAGCTTGCCGCGACGATTATCCCGTCGTTGGAAGCGTTAAAGAAAGAAGGTGAGGCTGGTCGTAGGCAGATCACTCAGTACACTCGCTATGGCACGGTTTTTCTGGCGCTAATTCAATCGATTGGCATGTCAGCTGGTTTGGTTTCACAAGGCATAACGTTGAATGATGGCATGGCATTTTTTGTGCCAGCAGTAGTTAGTTTGGTTGCCGGGTCTGTATTTTTGATGTGGCTTGGCGAGCAGATTACTGAGCGCGGTGTTGGTAACGGTATTTCAATGCTGATTTTCGCCGGCATTGTTGCTGGTATGCCTGGCGCCGTAGGCATGGCTTTAGAGTCAGCTCGCCAAGGTGAGATTGGTATTCTGGCGTTGCTAGTAATTACTGTTCTAGCCATTGCTGTCGTTGCTGCTGTTGTGTTCATGGAGCGCGGCCAGCGTCGCATTACAGTGCAGTACGCGCAGCGCCAACAGGGTCGCAGAGTATTTGCAGCGCAGCAAAGTCACTTGCCATTAAAGATAAACATGGCTGGCGTTATTCCTGCGATTTTTGCTAGCTCGTTATTGTTGTTCCCGGCCAGTATCGGTCAATGGTTTGCACAGTCGCCTAACCCAACGACCTTCCAGCGTATCTTGCAGGAAATGTCTTTGCTGTTAGCGCCGGCACAGCCGCTGTACTTACTACTGTTTGCCGTACTAATTATTTTCTTCTGCTACTTCTACACGGCCTTAGTTTTCAACCCGCGTGATGTAGCAGATAACCTGAAGAAATCTGGTGCTTATATTCCAGGTATTCGTCCAGGTGAGCAAACCAGCCGTTATATCGACACCGTATTGGGTCGCTTAACACTGGTTGGGTCGCTTTACATGACAGCTGTATGTCTGTTGCCGATGATTTTACAGGTATCATTCAATGTGCCGTTTTATCTCGGTGGTACCTCGTTGTTGATTGTCGTGGTTGTGGTGATGGACTTTATGTCTCAAGTTCAATCCCATCTCATGTCGCAGCAGTATGAGTCATTGATGAAGAAGGCTAACTTGAAAGGCTTCGGTCCTGCTGGTCAAATTCGTTAATTCTCGCGTTTAGTAATTTTGTTGGAGTAGGTGGACCATGAAAGTTCAAGCCTCAGTAAAAAAGATTTGTGGCAACTGTAAAATTGTTCGTCGCAATGGAAGCCTTCGTGTGATCTGCAGCGCTGAACCGCGCCACAAACAACGTCAAGGTTAATCTCAGCAAACGGTTGCATTCGGCCAGTTGAGTCGTTAGACTCTCGCGCCTTGCGCTTGGTCCGAATCATCGGTCTGATACGAAAAGAAGTGGAGTAAAGGTCAATGGCTCGTATTGCCGGCGTCAACATTCCTGATAACAAGCATGCGGTCATTTCATTGACCTACATTTTTGGTATCGGTCGCACTACCTCGGTGAAGATTCTTTCTGCCGTAGGCATCGCACCGGAAACTAAGATCAAAGATCTTACCGATGCGCAGCTCGATTTAGTTCGGGCACAAGTAGCTACACACGCAACTGAGGGTGACCTCCGTCGCGAAGTGTCCATGAACATTAAGCGTCTCATGGATTTAGGTTGCTATCGTGGTATGCGTCATCGTCGTGGCCTTCCGGTCCGCGGTCAGCGTACTAAAACGAATGCTCGTACCCGTAAGGGCCCGCGCAAAGCACTTAAAAAGTAATTTTTATTCATTCTGCCGAACTCGGAAGCTAAAAGATGGCGAAAGATAACTCGCGCGCACGTAAGAAGGTGACCCGTCAGGTCTCTGACGGCATCGCGCACATTCATGCGTCTTTTAATAACACCATTGTGATGATTACCGATCGTCAAGGTAACGCACTGGCCTGGGCCACCTCTGGTGGTCAGGGCTTCCGCGGTTCCCGCAAGTCCACCCCATTTGCCGCACAGGTTGCCGCAGAAGTTGCTGGTAAAGCAGCTGCTGAATACGGTTTGAAAAATCTGGATGTGCAAGTGAAGGGTCCGGGCCCGGGCCGCGAATCCGCCGTGCGCGCTTTGAACGCAGCTGGTTATAAGATCAATAGCATTTCAGATGTGACACCCATCCCGCACAACGGATGCCGTCCTTCTAAAAAGCGTCGCGTGTAAGAGGAGACTGGGAATATGGCTCGTTATATTGGCCCAAAATGTAAGCTCTCCCGTCGCGAAGGAACCGATCTTCAACTGAAGAGCGGCGTTCGTGCACTGGACACCAAATGCAAAGCTGATCAAGCACCAGGCCAGCATGGCGCATCCCGCAAGGGTCGCATGTCGGAGTACGGTACTCAGCATCGTGAAAAAATGAAAGTTCGTCGTATTTACGGTGTGCTTGAGCGTCAATTCAGCAATTACTACAAAGAAGCTGCTCGTCTTCGTGGTTCAACTGGTGAAAACCTGTTGCTTTTGCTTGAGTCGCGTTTAGATAACGTTGTGTATCGCATGGGTTTCGGTGCTACTCGCTCCGAATCACGTCAGCTGGTTAGCCACCGCGCAATCTTGGTAAATGGCGTTCGCGTCAACGTTGCCTCGATTCAGGTAGCTCCTGGTGATGTCATCACTGTTCACGAGAAAGCGAAAGGCCAAGTGCGCGTTAAAAACGCTTTGGAATTAGCTGCTCAACGTGGTGTTCCAGTATGGCTTCAGGTGGATAACACCAAGCTCGAAGGTACATTTAAGACACGTCCGGAACGTTCCGACTTGTCCTCTGAAATCAACGAAAACTTGATCGTTGAACTGTACTCCAAGTAATCGCTTGATTTGAGGGTGTCATCCATGTCACAGGTTAATGAGTTTCTGACGCCGCGCAGCATCGCTGTGCAGGCAGTCAGCGCTACCCGCGCCAAGGTCACCCTGGAGCCGCTTGAACGCGGTTTCGGTCATACGCTGGGTAATGCTTTGCGTCGCATTTTGCTATCTTCCATGCCCGGTGCGGCAGTGGTCGATGTTGAAATCGAAGGCGTTGAGCATGAGTACAGCGCCATTGAAGGTGTTCAGGAAGATGTCATCGAAATCCTGCTCAACCTGAAAGGCTTGGCACTAAAATTGTTTGAACAGCAAGAAGCCATTTTAGCGATTGATGCTAAAGGTCCTTGCGTTGTAACTGCTGCTGATTTGTCGTTGCCACATAACTGCGAAGTGGTTAACCCTTCGCATGTTATTGCAACCTTGGGCGCTAACGCGCACTTGAAAATGAAGCTGCGTGTTGCACGCGGTCGCGGCTATGAGCCCGCAGACGGTCGTTACGAAGAAGATGAAACGCGTCCAATTGGCCGTTTACTTTTAGATGCTTCGTTTAGCCCGATTCTACGTGTTGCTTACGTCGTTGAAAGTGCGCGTGTTGAACAGCGTACTGACTTGGACAAGCTGGTAATTGACTTGGAAACAAACGGTACCATTGATGCTGAAGAAGCGATTCGTCGCGCAGCAACAGTGTTACAACAGCAAATCGCCGTCTTCGTTGATTTGGAAGCAGATAGCCCATCCGTGGCTCCGCTACCAGGCAACGATGTTGATCCGATCTTGTTGCGTCCAGTTGATGACCTAGAGTTAACCGTTCGTTCGGCTAACTGCTTGAAAGCTGAAAATATTTACTACATCGGTGATCTGGTTCAGCGCACTGAAGTAGAACTGTTGAAGACGCCGAACTTAGGCAAGAAATCATTGACTGAAATCAAAGATGTCTTGGCTTCCAAAGGCTTGTCTTTGGGGATGCGCTTGGAGAACTGGCCACCAGCTAGCCTGCGCAATGACGACCGTTTGAATTTTCGCGGCCGTTAATCGGCAACTGAATTAGTGTAGGAAGACTGCCATGCGTCATCGTAATAGTAATGTAAAACTCGGCCGTACCAGCGCACACCGTAATGCTATGTTCCAAAACATGGCTGTGTCGCTGTTTGAGCATGAGCTGATTCGCACAACCTTGCCTAAAGCAAAAGAACTGCGTCGCGTGGCAGAGCCTCTGATCACGCTGGCCAAAAATGACACAGTGGCTAATCGCCGCTTGGCATTTGCCCGCACTCGCTCGAAGCAAATGGTTGGCAAATTGTTCACCGTTCTTGGTCCACGTTATAAAGAGCGTAACGGTGGCTATTTGCGTGTATTGAAAGCTGGCAACCGTCCAGGCGACAACGCACCAATGGCCTATGTTGAGCTCGTTGATCGTGCTATCGCAGGTCCAGCGACTGATGCTGAATAAGCATTAAGTTTTGGATGTGTGATTCAAAAAAGCCAGCTAACGCTGGCTTTTTTGTGTCTGAGAATTGCCATTAAAACTACTGCTGGCTTATAAGCTCAGCAGTGGCTTCAAAAAGCGTCCTGTATGCGATGCGGAGTTATTGGCGACATCTTCTGGCGTGCCCTCGGCAATGATCATACCGCCACCGTCGCCACCCTCAGGGCCAAGATCTAAAACCCAGTCAGCAGTTTTAATGACATCTAGATTGTGCTCAATCACAACGACGGTGTTGCCGGCATCGCGCAGGCGATGCAAGACGCCAAGCAGCTGTTCTATATCGTAAAAATGCAGGCCGGTAGTCGGTTCATCAAGAATGTACAGTGTGCGTCCGGTGTCACGCTTAGATAGCTCCCGCGCTAACTTCACCCGCTGAGCCTCGCCGCCAGATAGTGTGGTCGCGGCTTGGCCAAGCGTGATGTAAGAGAGTCCGACATCAATCAGTGTCTGTAGCTTTCGTGCTAGCGCTGGGATGGCGTCGAAGAACTCGCGCGCGACCTCTACCGTCATGCCTAAGACTTCGGTAATGGTTTTATTTTTGTAGCGGACATCTAGTGTTTCGCGGTTATACCGCAGGCCTTTGCAGGTATCGCAGGATACATAGACATCCGGTAGAAAATGCATTTCGACCTTAATGACTCCATCACCTTGGCAGGCCTCGCAGCGCCCACCCTTGACGTTAAATGAGAATCGACCGGGGCCATAGCCGCGTGAGCGAGCTTCCTGTGTGCCGGCAAATAGCTCACGAATCGGCGTGAACAGGCCGGTATACGTCGCTGGATTAGAGCGCGGAGTTCTGCCAATAGGGCTTTGATCGATATCGACGACTTTGTCGAGCAGCTCTATGCCTTCAATCGCATCATGTTCCGCAGGATTTCGTTCGCCAGCACCGTTGAGCTTGGTAGCAGCAATTGGAAATAGCGTGCCGTTGATCAACGTTGATTTGCCAGATCCGGACACGCCTGTGATGCAAGTCATAAGACCGAGTGGAATGGCGGCAGTTACGTTTTTTAGGTTATTGCCACGCGCACCTACGATGCGGAGCTGTGCTTGAGCATCCGGTGTGTGACGCTTAGCGGGTATTTCGATGCGACGGCGACCAGATAGGTAGTCGCCAGTCACCGACTCGGTGCAGTTGATGATGTCGTCGACGTTGCCGCTGGCGATGATTTGCCCGCCATGTGCACCTGCGCCTGGGCCAATATCAATTACAAAGTCGGCCGCACGAATGGCGTCTTCGTCATGCTCAACCACTAATACGCTATTACCGAGGTCACGAAGATGGATCAGCGTGCTAAGTAGGCGCTCGTTGTCTCGCTGATGCAGACCAATCGATGGCTCATCGAGCACATACATGACGCCGACTAAGCCTGCACCGATCTGTGACGCTAAGCGAATGCGCTGAGCTTCGCCGCCAGACAGCGTATCGGCCGAGCGATTAAGGCTGAGATAGTCTAGGCCGACATTGACCAAGAATTGCAGGCGGTCGCGAATTTCTTTAAGTATCTTCTCGGCGATTTGGCCTTTTGCACCCGGCAATTTCAGATCGTGAAAATAGGCATTGGCTTTGGCGATAGGCAGGCGCGAAACCATTGGCAAGTTAGTTTCGCCAACAAAGACATGCCGAGACTCTAGGCGCAGTCGTGAGCCTTCGCAGTCGCTACAGGATGCTGAATTAAGGAACTGGGACAGGTCTTCGCGGACGCTTGCAGAGTCGGTTTCGCGATAGCGTCGTTCAAGGTTAGTGAGAATGCCTTCAAAGGGGTGGGCGCGTTGTACTTGCCGTCCACGATCGCCAAGGTATGTGAAGTTAATGTCTTCTTTGTCTGAGCCACTTAATAGTGATTTTTTAATCTTCGCGTTGAGCTCTTCCCACGGCGTATCGAGGCTGAACTGATAATGCTCAGCAAGTGATTCGAGCATGGCGTAATAATAAAAATTGCGCCTATCCCAACCGCGAATAGCACCTTGCGATAGAGAAAGCTCAGGGTGCGCAATCAAGCGACGCTCATCGAAGTATTGCTTAACGCCAAGGCCATCACAGCTTTGGCAGGCGCCGGCTGGGTTGTTGAATGAAAATAGGCGCGGCTCTAACTCGGCAATGGCGTAGCCACAATGAGCACAGCTAAAGCGTGCAGAGAACACCATCTCAGCGCCGTCTTCGTTCATCGGCACAACCCAGGCGACACCATCAGCAATGCGCAGGGCGGTCTCGAACGATTCTGCCAGCCGTAACTGCAGATCGGCTCGCACTTTAAAGCGGTCAACCACGACTTCAATATTGTGCTTTTTCTGTTTATCTAGCGCTGGAGCTTCATCAAGATCGACAACGATGCCGTTGATGCGAGCGCGAACAAAACCTTCAGCACGGAGCTTATCAAAGACATGCAAGTGCTCGCCTTTACGCTCACGCACGATCGGCGCTAAGAGCATGAGCGCAGTGCCTTCAGGTATCTCAAGCACGTGATCAACCATTTGGCTGACCGTTTGTGCTGCTAGCTCAACATTATGCTCTGGGCAGCGTGGCGTGCCTGCGCGGGCAAATAATAGGCGCAGGTAGTCGTGAATCTCGGTAATGGTGCCGACCGTTGAGCGAGGATTGTGTGACGTTGATTTTTGCTCGATCGAAATGGCCGGCGATAAGCCTTCGATATGATCAACGTCGGGCTTCTCCATGAGCGATAAAAATTGCCGTGCATAGGCCGAAAGTGACTCGACATAGCGACGCTGGCCCTCAGCGTAAAGCGTATCGAAAGCGAGTGAAGATTTGCCTGAGCCAGACAGCCCTGTAATGACGACGAATTTATCGCGAGGGATGTCGACATCAATATTTTTCAGGTTGTGCGTACGTGCGCCACGTACCTTAATGCTATTCATGCTGAAGCCTAGAAAAAATCAATGTTCCAGTATACGCAAAAGCGGCGCCCATCCGCAGGCTAATGCGCTAGATCAAATGCTAGACAAGATAAAAATCCAGCACTGTGCCGTGAGCAAGTCAGTGCTAGAATCATGCCCCCAGATTTTCGTTGTCAGACCAATATGTCCGCAATGACCACCGGTGAGCGTCACGCCGTATTCTCACTAGCCACGATTTTCTCACTGCGCATGGTCGGTCTTTTCATGATCTTGCCGGTGTTTTCGGTATATGGCGCCTCGTTAGATGGCGCAACACCACTATTGATAGGTCTTGCTGTCGGTAGTTACGGGCTAGCACAGCTGATGCTGCAAATTCCCTTCGGCTTATGGGCTGACCGTTTCGATCGAAAAAAGCTCATCCTCATCGGCTTATTACTGTTTGTCATTGGCGGCGCTGTGGCGGCGCAAGCGACGAGTATTTGGTGGGTCATTATTGGCCGATTTTTGCAAGGCGCAGGCGCAATTTCAGCTGTAGTGATGGCGCTACTGTCGGACTTGGTGCGTGATGAGCATCGTACGCGCGCGATGGCGGTAGTGGGCATGAGTATTGGTATTTCCTTCGCCATTGCCTTTGTATTAGGGCCTTGGGTAGCCGATATTTTTGGCTTGTCTGGGCTGTTTTGGGTAACCACTATCATGGGTGTTGCCGCCATGCTGCTCTGTGTTTGGCGGGTGCCGCGTGCTCGTCAAGCCCAGCGCCAGCTGCCGCCACACTACATGACGCATTTGCGTGAAATGCTCGCAGTACCTGAGTTGCGTCGATTAAATATAGGTATTTTTACACTGCACTTGGTGATGACTGCTTGCTTTGTGTCGTTGCCACCATTACTAGTTGCGGCGGGATTGCCCGTGAGTCAGCACGGCTGGCTGTATTTGCCGGTGATGTTGATTGCTTTTATTGCGCTGATCCCTGCGGTGATTATTGCTGAGAAAAAGCACCGCATGCGGGAGGTTTATTTGAGTGCCGTGGTGCTGCTATTTGTCGCCATGATTGCCTTGGCATTTGCGCATAAAGGACTGGTTGCTCTCATTATTTCGGTGGCGCTATTTTTCTTCGCATTTAATCTGCTTGAAGCACTACTTCCGTCGTTGGTGAGCAAAATCAGCCCCGCTGGCGGCAAAGGTACGGCGATGGGTATTTACAGTACATCGCAGTTTTTAGGTGCATTTTTGGGCGGCGTTACCGGCGGAGCGTTGCATCAATGGCAGCAGGGCGGCGGGCTATTCTTAGTACTGGCAGTCGCGACGATGTTTTGGCTATGGCGTGCCTACTCCATGGCACAGCCAGCCTATTTGCATAGCGTAATACTGCAACCAGAGGGTGAGGGTCGTGGCCAGGTTGGTGAGGCAAGTCCAGGTATAGGGCAGTTACTGAGCGAACAAGCATTGTCGGATATTCGTGCGCTTGCTGGCGTAGAGGAGCTTGTCGTGCTTCCCGATGATGCGCTGATTTATTTGAAAGTTGATAAGCTGCACTGGCAGCCAGAATCGCTGACGCCATGGCCAGTAAGAATAATTGCCACATAAGGTGGCGAAGCCTAGGTCACTGGTCTACATTAGTTTTAACAAAATAGCGTTTAGGAGAGAGCCATGCGTGGTGTAAATAAGGTCATTTTGGTGGGTAATTTAGGGCGCGATCCCGAGGTACGTTATTTGCCGTCAGGTGGTGCCGTGGCCAATATCACTGTCGCTACCAGCGAGGCTTGGAAGGATAAAAATACCGGCGCTATGCAAGAGCAAACTGAATGGCATCGTGTGGTTTTTTACGGGCGTTTAGCTGAAGTTGCTGGCGAGTACTTGCGCAAGGGCTCTAAGGTTTATCTAGAAGGCAGTCTGCACACACGTAAGTGGCAGGACAAGGCGACAGGCCAAGACAAGTACGCAACCGAAATTAAAGCGATGGCTATGCAAATGCTAGATGGCAAGGGCGGCAATTCATCGAGCTCAGATGATGGTAATGCACCATCGTATGATGACTATGATGGTGGTGGTTCGTCGCAAGCCAAGGCTCCAGCAGCTCGGCCATCGTCGCCGCGCCCAAGCCCGTCTGCGCCGCCGCGAGCCGCCGCGCCGGCAGCAATGGAAGATTTCGATGACGACATCCCGTTCTAGCGCTTTCCCGCGCTTCGTAAGTGAATCGACGCCCCTTTGACGGGGCGTTCGTTTTTGTAACAGGGCATCGTAGAGTGCGGCAAAGCGAGAAATTTCACGCTATGATGTCGCCACTATAAGAGTTACGTCTTGTTTGTTATTTGCTCTGCTAGATGACAGCAAGACCGCGATGTCTGTTGAGGTCTCTTTGAAGCGTTTTGCCTTCGTTTGTCTATTGCTCTTGGTATTTGGCTTTTCAGTCCTATATCACGCGCCCGCTCGCCTGCTTGCGCCTCTAATGCAGCCCACTATTGGCGTCAGTAATTGGGGCGGCACGTTGTTTAACGGTCAAATGCTGGGTGCCTATAGCCAAAAGCCATTCTTCATTACTTGGCAATGGCGAGCCGCGGAAGTCTTACGCTTGCGCTTAAGCGCCAATGCCAGCGTTGCCGGACCTTTTGATGCGGTGCTAGCGGCATCGAAAAGCCCCTTAGGCTGGCAAATGGATTTGACTGATTTGCGCTTGCCTGCCGGTCAAAGTGTTTTCTTAGGTCCTGGTACAGCTATCCCTGCCTGGAAAAGTCCATCCTTAGTAATTGCTCGCTCTAGCGATGGTTATTGGACTCAGGCCGAAGGTTCGCTACTAACAGCTGGCGGCATGCTGCGTTTAAATTTGCAGGGCCAAGTGCAGGAAATTAACCTGCCGAGCTCGGCGCTTAATTGGACTATCAAAGACGGTAACTTGGTCGGCGATTTACGCCAACGCGAGGGCAATATGGCCTTGGCGACGCTGACGCTGACTCATGACAATCGCATTCAATGGCAGATTCGTGATCGTTTACTGCGCTTAAAGCCGACCTATAGCAGCACTAATAGTCCCGACCTGATTGTTTTGACTGTGGCTGAGCCATTATGACGGCGGCCTATTCACTGTGGCATGATGCCGACACTATTGAGCTAGCCATAAATGAGGGCCTAGAACATGCGTGATCGCTTTACGCAGCTCTGGGAGCAGCGCCGTACACAGCATCCAGCCACTGTGATTATCGTCATTGCTGCGGTATGGCTAGCGTGGTTGTTGGCGAAGTATCTATGGCTGATTTTTTCCGGCGTATCAGCGCCTTTGGTGGCGCCAGATTTGTCGCTGTCTTTGCGCGTGCCGCCAACGGTCGATGCTCGGCGCATTGGCACAATGTTCGGTGAGCAAGAAGCGGCACAATCAGCGGTGGCTGACACCACTTTACAGCTTCGCCTTGATGGCCTCTTAGAGAGCCAGAATGCAGAGTTGTCGCGCGCATTTATATCCGAGCGCGGTAAGGGTAGCCCTGAAATATATCGCCCCGGTGACGAAGTGCCTGGTGGCGCTAAAATTGATCGTATCGAAGATAGCACCGTGGTTTTGCTCCGCGCTGGTCGCGAAGAGATTTTGCGCTTCGATCTGCCTAGCCAAACTGGCGCTACCACGGCAGCAGTAGTGCCGAATGCAGCCGTGGCACGAGCCGCGCAAGCGCGCAACGTGTTGAGCAATTTGGCCGAGCGCTTAGCTAACTCACCAATGACGGCTTTGCGTCAGATGGGTATGCGCCGCACATCTCAGGGCTATATTGTTAGCATCACGGCGCCAAAAGAAATGCTGACTCGCTTTGGCTTAAAGCCTGGCGATCGTGTTGTCAGCATCAATGGCCAAACTGTTGGCAAAGATGTTGAGGCCGACCAGAAAGTCCTTGGCCAATTACAAGAATCCGGTAACGCGCGTGTCGAAGTACAGCGCGGCACTCAGACACTCACGTTAGAACAAAGGCTCTAAGCCCTATGAAAAAACCCGTCTTTAAAACACTCGCCTTGTGCATGATGCTGGTCACCAGCCATGCGGCCTTTGCCGAAAAAACTTGGAAGATCAACCTGAAGGATGCCGATATTTCTGCACTCGTTAGCGAGATGGCTGAGATTACCGGCAAAAACTTTGTGGTTGATCCGCGCCTTAAAGGCAATGTCACGGTGATCTCCACTCGCGAAATGTCGGCCAGCGAGCTCTACGAGTTATTTCAAAGTGTTTTGAGCATCAATGGTTTTGCTGCCGTGCCTAGCGGGCCGGTGGTGAAGATTTTGCCAGATACCAATGCTCGTCAATCAGGCATTCGTGTTGATAGCGGTAGCTATCGCGATGGCGAAGAGCTAGTCACTCGAGTGGTGATCTTGCAGCAGGCTAATGCCACCGAATTGCTGGCGGCCCTTCGTCCCATGATGCCGCAGTTTGCCCACATGGCCTCAGTGCCGGGCAATAACGCCTTGGTGATTTCCGATCGTGCTAGCAACGTCGAAGCCATGGTTGCGATTATTCGTGACTTAGATGATGGCGAAAAAGACGATGCAATTGAGATCATCCCCGTCAAAAATGGTAAGGCATCTGATCTGCTCAATATTCTTGAAACCATGGAGTCTGGCGCGCCGGCTGTTATGAAAAATGGCGGCCAGTCTGGCAAAGTACGCTTAGTGGTAGACGAGCGCACCAATCGCTTGCTGGTTCGTGGTGATCGCGCCCTGCGTGACCGCGTGCGTGCGGTTATTCAGAGTCTAGACTCCGCACCAGACATGAATGATGACCAAGTAAAGGTCTATCGCTTGAAGTTCGCTAGCGCGCGCCAAGTGGCTGAGGTGTTGAAAGGCGTACTGACTACCGATAGCAAAAAATCTTCATCTTCCTCGACCGTGTCAACAGCCTCTGGCAGCAGCGGCAGTGACAGCAGCAGTTCACCTCGCAGCGGTGCATCAACGACGACCATCACCGTAGAAGGCGCTAGCCTGATTGCCGATGAGACGCAAAATGCACTGATCGTTCGAGCCAAGCCGACACAGTTGCGCCAAATTGAGTCAGTGCTTGATGACCTAGATAAGCGTCGTGCGCAGGTGCTAATTCAGGCTGCTATTGTTGAAGTCTCTGGTAGTAACGCTGAGCAGCTTGGCGTGCAGTGGGCTGCAGGCAACCCGCAGGCTGGCGTTGGTTTGGTCAACTTTAATAATGCGGGTGCTAGCGTAACAAGCTTGGCAACCGCCTTTGCAACAAATGACTTCACTCAGGCCGGCCTAGGTAATGGCGCCGCGTTTGGTTTGGGTACGTCGAAAACCAATTCCAATGGCGATCGCTCATTTTATGGTGCGCTCATCCAAGCATTGAGCTCGGTAACGGATGCTAACTTGCTGTCGACACCAAGTATCATGACGTTGGACAACCAAGAAGCGAAAATTGTGGTTGGTCAAAACGTTCCGTTTATTACTGGCTCGACCGGCACCAGCGGCTCGGGCGTTAGCAACCCATTCACTACGATTGAGCGCCAAGACGTTGGTATCACACTGAAAGTGACGCCGACCATTACCGATGGCGGCACCGTACGTTTAGATGTCCAGCAGGAGGTGTCATCGGTCGTGCCTTCGGTAGATGGTATTAATTCCTCAGATATTATTACCAATAAGCGCTCAATCGAGACGTCGATTCTAGCTGACGATGGCCAAACCATTGTGCTCGGTGGCTTGGTGCAGGATGACGTGACCAAGTCGGTTAGCAAAGTGCCATATTTGGGCGATATCCCAGGCATTGGCTTTCTGTTCCGCTCAACCAGCGACACTCGCACCAAGCGTAATCTATTAGTGTTCCTGCAGCCGACGATCGTTCGCAGCAGCATACAGGCCGCAACTATTTCGCAGCGTCAATACGGTGCCGTGCGTCGCGTTGACTTAGGCTTAGATGCCGATGGCCGCTTAACCAAGCTACCACCAAATATCCAAGATATTTATCAAGGTGGCACTCAGCGCGATGGCGATAAAAAGGATGCGGATGCGCCAACATTAGTGCCAATTCCTGCACCAGCAGCGAAGCCGGCGCCAGTTATTGCGCCAGTGGTGAAAGAGCCAGCAATTCGCACCATTCCCGCGTCGCCTCGTGCTGCGCTGGAAGAGCCTTCGGTATATAGCGCTGATCTTGCCGAGCCAATTGAGTCGACGCCGATGCCCAACAATGCAACGGTGATTCAGCGCGTACCGGCTCCCGTAAAGTCTGCTCCTGCAGCCTCGCAGACTCGGGCATATCAGCCGCCGATGGTGCCACCAGCAACGCAAGCACGTCCATTTGTATCAGATCGCGACCCTGTGCTTTCAGAACCCACAGAGCCGCGTTTTGAACGTGCACCAGCTGCTGCATCACCTGCGTCATCGAGCAATAGCTTTGAGCCGCCACGTGAAATTCGCACGAAAAGTGGCAATGTCTACAGGCCATTAGGTGATACCTCGCCGGCTCCAACAAATGCTCCTGCGGCGCCTGCGCCACGAGCTGAGTTTGTGCCAGCGCCGTCTGCTAAGCCTTACGTTGCCCCGGCATCTTCGGCGTCAGCTCCCGCCGCAGAGCCAGCTGAGAGCACAAGCGGCAAGCGTGAGATTCGCACTAAAAGCGGTAATGTTTATTACATCGATGAGTGAGGTTTAGCTCCCTAACAAAGCTAGGCACTGATGCAAAGCTGCCTAGCTTTGTGACGCTGTTATTGTTTCAAGACCGGCGCTTCACCAGCCAATGCTTCGGCCACTAATTTCTCCGCAAATGGCCGCATGGCAAGCTCAGCGCGAATCTCGCGCAAATTCCAGTAATGCCCACCGATAGCACGATTGATCATGACTTGCTCAGGCACCGGCTGAAATGCTCGCCATTGTGGCAGCGCTTCGCGGCTTAGCTTCATGGCAATTTCTGCGAGCGGAAACTCTGCATATTTCACCAGTTTATTGTCGATACTGGCTTGAGCTAAGCGTATCCATGGCGCGTAAAAATCACTGCCCAAGTGCGGTGTATGCTCGGTATTGCGCGCGCCCATAGCAATCAGGCCTTGTTCGAGTAGCTGCGCATCGCCAGCAAAAGCGGCTTGAGTGATGGCAGCATAGCGCTGCACACCAGCGTGACTCATGGTTTTCACTGAGCCGAAATCGTAAATCACCACACTGCCATCGGGGCGAGCGGCAAAGTTGCCAGGATGCGGGTCGCAATGCACAGTTTTCAGCACAAAAAGCTGGCGGGCGATGGTGCGAAATAGGCGCTCGCCCAAGATGTTTCGTATCGCTTGATCATAGCGCTCGTCGAGTTGAGCGAAGTGGTCGCCAGGCTCGTAGATCAGCGTTAGTACTCGGCGTGTGCTGAGTTCCACTAGCACTTCGGGAACGATAACTTGAGCATCATCACTGTGAAACTCGCGGAAGCGTTGCAGCGTAGAAGCTTCGAGAAAATAATCGAGCTCGTCGTTTAGGCTTTGGCGAATTTCTTCAAATATAGCATCGAGTAGATCGCCTTTGACCGGTAGCACTCGGGCGATTTTAAAGGCCATGCGCAGCTGACCAAGATCGGCCTTGATGCTGGCATCAACATCGGGATACTGCACCTTCACCACGACCTCACGGCCATCTAGCGTGCGTGCGCGATGCACTTGAGCAATCGATGCGCTAGCTAAAGCAGTTTCATCGAAATGACTGAAGTGTTGGCGCCAGTCGCTACCAAAAGCCTCAATCAGCCGGGCCTCGATTTCATTGAAAGGCCGAGGCGGGGCTTGGTTTTGCAGGCTGCTTAAGGCCTCAATCAGTTCTGGCGGCAAGACATCGCGGTATTGCGAAATGATTTGCCCGACCTTCATCACCGCACCTTTCATCGAGCCGAGTGTGCCAGCGATTTCTTTGCCTATGCGCGTATAAAGCTCGGCGTCTGCAGCGCTGCGGTCGATGTCTTTTTGCCATAGGCGTTGCCAGCGATCACGAGCAACATCGCCACCGATGCGCGCGGTCATGCCAGCGAGGCTGAGTAAGCGGGAGCCTTTTTTAGCGGATGGAGTTTTGGCCATAATGGCCTCCTAAGCTCAGGCTGAGGGCTGAGCTTAGGCTATTGCGTTAGTTGCCGCGAGTGGGCAAGTGGGCGCTCGCCACGTGTTAGCGGGATAAGTGCAGGGACATGGGGTTTGGCAGCATATCGGCAAGTTTCAGCATGCGGCCCGAAAGCTCGGGATAGGAGTCGGCGAGCACGGTGATATGGCCGAGTTTGCGGTCGGCGCGCTCAGTTTTGCCATAAAGATGCAGGTGCGCGTCGGTCACGCTAAGGATGCCAGCACTGTCTGGATGCTCTCCAATAATATTGAGCATGGCGCAGGGCTTTTCGGCGCGCGTGCAACCAAGCGGCAAGCCTGCGACAGCGCGAACATGGTTTTCAAACTGTGAGCAATGCGCGCCTTCTATGCTCCAATGCCCAGAGTTGTGCACGCGCGGCGCAGTTTCATTAGCCACTAAGCCATGACGCGTTTCAAACAATTCTAGCGTGAGCACGCCAACGTGATTAAGCGATTGCAAAATCGAGGAAATATAGCGCTCGGCGGTGAGCTGTGTGTTTTCATCTAAATGCGGCGCGGGCACTATTGAGTGACTCAAAATGCCGCGATGATGGTGGTTTTCAGCGAGCGGATAAAATTGCGTTTGGCCATCCTGAGCACGTACGGCAATGATGGAAAGTTCGCGGCGAAACTGTACAAATTCTTCGGCAATTAGCGGCACTGAGCCACCGAGTTGCTGCCAGCACAAGCTAATTTGCTCGGCTTCGCGCAAGAGGAATTGACCTTTGCCATCGTAGCCGTCAGTCACAGTTTTCACGACCAATGGCAAGCCTAATTCGGCAACCGCAGCACTAAGATCGGCTTCAGCTCGAATCTCGTGATAGCGCGCGGAGGGAATTTTTAGCTCATTAAAAAGCTGTTTTTCATTGAGCCGATTTTGCGACACAGCCAAGGACTTTACGCCAGGGAAAACTGGCTTCTGCGCAGCAATAGCTTCGACCCATGCCGTCGGGATATTTTCAAACTCATAAGTGAAAACATCGGCGGAGTCGATAAAGGCTTGCAAGCTCTCGGCGCTATAGTCGTTGTCGCCAAAGCGCTGGCCAAGCACAGCCGATGGGCAGTTCTCCGCACGATCATAGAAGCTAAATGACAAGTTCAGTGGGTAGCCGGCGAGGGCCATCATGCGGCCAAGTTGGCCACCACCGAGCACGCCGATGCGCAAGCTCATGCTTTTACTCCGGGGATGGGGTTGGCCAGAACAGTGTCGGTTTGGCGCTCGCGGAAGGCTTCGATGGCCGTCAGCAGCTTTGCGTCATGTAGCGCTAAAATTTGTGTCGCTAACAGCGCGGCGTTAATAGCGCCGGCTTTGCCGATGGCCATGGTGCCGACGGGCACGCCGCCAGGCATTTGCACGATTGAAAGCAACGAGTCTAGGCCATTAAGCGCTTGCGATTGCACGGGCACACCGAGCACTGGCAGTACCGTTTTGGCGGCACACATGCCGGGCAAATGCGCTGCGCCACCGGCACCGGCAATGATGACTTGAATGCCACGGCCAGCGGCAGCTTCGGCATAGCTGAAAAGCTTGTCGGGCGTGCGATGTGCAGAGACAACCTCGGCCTCAAAGGAGACGCCTAGATCGCGCAGCGTATTCGCGGCGTGCTCCATCGTCGACCAATCAGATTGTGAGCCCATAATGATGCCAACGAGTGGCGCGTGCGTGGTGGCGGTCATAATGGCCATCCTAAATATCGGAGATCGCGAATTGTCGAGGAATCAGTCAGACAGGGCAAGCCCGATGATCGCGGAAGCGCCGCCGATGCACAGTGTTAGTAAAAACAATAAGCCTAAAAATCGCCAGAATGGCTTGAAGCTAGTCGGCATAGGCTCACGCGCAGGCATCGATCGCTCACGCGAGGCGTTTTGCGCTACGGTAGGCTCTGGGGCATCGGATCTAGTCACGGTAAAGCTCTCCAATAATCGTACTGATAGTCAACTTTACAGGGCTTCGTGCGAATAGACATGGAACAATAGATGACGTGCTCACGCCACTTTGCGAGAATCTAAGCGCTAACCATTTTTAAGGTGACTCATGAAAGCTGTTTTGTCGATGGGCTGGCCTTTGCTGACCTTCCGTGTCGGGCCAGAAGCGCTGCCGTATGCGCCACGATTAATTCTTCCGCTAGTGTTGCTAAACCTAGCACTTAGCTTTGGCATACAGGCCTTGGCCGGCAGCGAGATGGATAAGCCGGTATTGCAACTTTCTGCGATGGCACTCGCGGCTGAAGCGCTATGGCTGGCTTTTTGCTTGCAGCGCCGCGGTTGGCAAAATCGCTGGGTGCAGAGCTACTCAGCATTGGTACTGATAGATACATGGATATCTGCGCTGGCGGTGCCAATCGCGTTGATCGTCCTGCAAGGCGGCGATGTGCTGCTTGGCGTTGCGGCGATTTTGCAGATCGCGATGACTTTGTGGAGCTTGAATGTGCGTGGCCATGTTTATGCGCAAACATTGGCAGTCTCACGCCTACGCGGCATCTTGCAGGCCATGGTGCCGATTTTGCTGGTTATGGTCGTCGCCGTTGCGCTATTTCCCGACATGCTGCCAATGCCCGAAGCGCCTGTCGCTGAGCCCGCAACCCCTGCTATGACGCCGGAGCCGTAATCCATGCACATTCATATTTTAGGCATTTGCGGCACGTTTATGGGCTCGCTGGCGGTGTTGGCGAAAGCGCTGGGCCATGAAGTCAGCGGCAGTGATACTGCCGTGTATCCGCCAATGAGCACACAGCTGCAGGCTCAGGGCATCACGCTGATGGAAGGCTATAAAGCTGAACATCTGCAGCCCGCGCCTGATCTAGTGATTATTGGTAACGCCTTGAAGCGCGGCATCGAGGCTGTGGAGTATGTGCTAGAGCAAGGTATTCCCTATACCTCGGGGCCAGCATGGTTGGCACAGCACGTACTGCAAGGCCGGCATGTAATCGGCATCGCGGGCACGCATGGCAAAACCACTACGACGACCATGGTGGCGTGGGTTTTGGAGCAAGCTGGTCTAGCTCCAGGCTTTTTGATTGGCGGTGTGCCGCAGGGCTTTGAGGCCAGCGCGCAGCTGGGTGGCGGGCGTTATTTTGTGGTGGAGGCTGACGAATACGATTCAGCCTTTTTCGATAAGCGCTCGAAGTTTGTTCATTACGCGCCACGCACGGCGGTGCTGAATAATCTTGAGTTCGATCACGCCGATATTTTTGATGACCTCGCAGCCATTCAAAAGCAGTTTCACCATTTGGTTCGGACTATTCCTGGCGGCGGTCGCATTCTATTTCCACAGGATGAGTCGGCGCTGCATGAAGTCATTGCTATGGGCTGCTGGACGCCGACGCAGACCATGGCCATTGGTCATTCGAGTGAAAAAGGAGCGCCAATTTGGCAGGCCGAACTACTTGAAGCCGATGGCTCGGCCTTTGCCATCTGGCACAACAGTCAACGTGCCGCCGAAGTGCGCTGGCCTTTGACTGGCCTGCACAATGTGCGCAATGGCATGGCGGCGATTGCTAGCGCTGAACATGTCGGCGTCAGTGTGGCTAAGGCTGCTGAGGCGCTATCGCAGTTCCCTGGCGTGAAGCGTCGCATGGAGCTGCTCGGCACGCCCGACGGCATTGCGCTTTATGATGACTTTGCGCATCACCCCACGGCCATCCGCAGCACGCTCGATGGTCTGCGTGAACGCCAAGGGGCGGCACGTATTTGGGCGATCATTGAGCCGCGCTCAAACACCATGCGTTTGGGTGCTCACAAGGTGCATTTAGCACAGTCGTCAGCGCCTGCCGATCAGGTCATTTGGTATCAGCCACCGGGCATGGATTGGGATTTGGCCGACGTAGTAGCTGCCAGCAATGGGCGAGCCAGTTTGGCGACAGATCTGGATGCGATTATTGCGAGAGTGAGCCGTGAGGCAAAAGTGGGGGACGCCATTGTGGTGATGAGCAATGGTGGCTTTGGCGGCATTCATCAGCGCTTGCTAGCGGCGCTTCAGGCGCGAGCTGGCGGTGAGCAAGGCCCTGGCAAGCATGGAGCCAGCGCATGACGCTATTGGCGGCACTTGCCGTAGCGGTAGGGGCAGCCATCGGTGCTTTATTGCGTTGGATGTTAGGCATGGGCTTTAACGCACTATGGCCAACCCTGCCCGCTGGCACATTACTAGCAAACTGGATTGGTGCTTATGCCATTGGCATTTTAGCGGCGTTATTTAGCGCGCACCCTGGCGTTTCAGACACCACACGCTTGCTCTTGATGACCGGCCTGCTAGGCGGTCTAACGACATTTTCTACGTTTTCGCTGGAGGCGGTGAGCTTATTGCAGCGTCAGCTCTGGTTGCCGGCACTGACGCACATTAGCTTGCATGTGCTGGGCTCGATTGCACTAACGCTGGCGGGGATGGCCAGCGTTAGTGCCTTGCGAGCTTAGCGCTTAAGCCTCACTTTTAGGCGTGCGACGCTTACGCATACGGATGTTGAGCATCTCAACCATTACCGAGAATGCCATTGCGCCGTAGATATAGCCTTTAGGCATGTGCTGGCCAAAGCCTTCGGCGATAAGCATGGTGCCAACCAAAACCAAGAATGCTAATGCCAACACCTTGATGGATGGATGATGGTCAACAAACTCGCCAATCGGTTTAGCGGCAAACATCATCACAATTACCGACAGGACGATGGCGATCACCATGATGCTGACATCGTCTGCCAAACCAACCGCCGTGATGACAGAGTCGAGCGAGAACACGATATCAATAATGGCAATTTGCACAATGATGGCGAAGAAGCTGGCGCCAGCTGCCGAGGCTGCGTTCGTCACTTGAACATGCGCTGACTCACCTTCAACGGTATCGAAAATCTCAGTTGCCGATTTCCAGAGTAGGAATAAGCCACCGCCAATTAAGATCAAGTCACGCCCAGTGATCGCAATGCCAGCGAGTGTCACCAATGGCTCGGTAAGACGCATAACCCAGGTGATTGACAGTAGCAGCGCAATACGCGAGACCATAGCCAAGCCTAGGCCAAAAACACGAGCTGCTTGGCGTTTTTCAGGCGCGACTTTATTGACCAAAATGGTCAGGAAAATAATATTGTCGATGCCCAGCACAATCTCTAAGAGACTGAGTGTGGCAAGGGTGATCCAAGCTTGTGGGTCAGCAATCCATTCAAACATAGCGGTTCTCAGGCAAAGTGGCAGATATAGTCTAGGGTTTCGAGCGTTTCGATTTCAAAACTGGAGTTCGCTGGCACGTCAAACGAGCTGCCGTCGCGATAATCAGTCCAAGTATCTGAGCCAGCGAGTAGAACTCGGCAATGGCCGGCGGTGATTTCCATGATCTCAGCTGCTTGTGTGGTGAAGGTAAGCGTTGAGGGCAAAATCACACCTAAAGTTTTGCGTGTGCCATCAGCCAAAATAATGGCATGACTGACACAGTGGCCATCAAAGTAGACGTTGGCTTTTGTCATCACAGTGACGTTGTCAAACTGACTCATGGGCTGCTCCGGAGCAGAACGATTGATGGTGCGGATTCTAGGGCTTCGCAGAGGAGGCGCAAAGGCCTGTCACTAAATAGTCATAAAAACTTAATCTTGCTGTCGTTGGACTATCCAGTCACTGTCATGCTCGAGCAGCAGACTGCTCGCATGAAAAAAACCAAAGAGAAGCCTAATGCAGTAAATTTCTCATTGCAGGCCGCCACTCAAGACCCTGTCATGCTCCCCAACAAGCCCTATGTGCAGATGCGTGATCAGCTTAAAACAGGTGATTTAATATTGTTTTCTGGGCGAAGCTTTGCGGCACGTCTAGTGCGTGGTTTGACTGGTAGTAGATGGTCACACGTCGGTCTCGTTGTGCGTTTGCCGGAAATGCCGCAAACGCCTTTGCTGTGGGAGGCAACGTTGGCAAGCAAGGTGCATGACATCACCGAAGGAAAGCCTTTCGATGGCGTTCAATTAGTTGCATTAGATGATCGTATCGCAAGTTATCAAGGCTTAGTGGCGGTGCGTCGCCTTCAGCATGTGCAAACGGATGCGCAGGCTCGAGCGCATTTAGAGTCACTTATTGATGAGTGGAGAGCTAAGCCCTATCGCAACTTCATTCGCCAACACATCAGTGCTTGGGTGCGCGGAGAAGAGGCGCTGTCGTTCCGCCGAGGCGGGTTTTGTAGCGAGCTCGTCGCTGAGGTTTATCGCCGCTGGTCATTACTTCCGGAAGATCGCCCGGCTCACCACTACGTCCCTCGCGACTTTGGTTGTGAGAGAGGTGTGCCACTATTGCGCGGCGGCTTATCGCCCACCTGTCTATTAACAGTCTAGTTTGTTCAATAACGCGCCTATGTAAAACTATTGCCGAGCGCTCAACGTTAATGTTGACGGAGTCTGCTAAAGCAAATTTGTAAGGCTCTGCATTCTTGATTGTGTCATCTTTTGCCTTTAACCTTCGCGGCGTCAGTGCCAGGGCGAACCAGCCACGTGCCACGCAGCAACCTGACGCTTGGAGCAGCCTTTTAATCTAGCCAAAGCCGGCGTCTAAGGGCTTTTTTCTACTCTCAAACTGAAGGAAGGTTTGTTATGCGTTTATCTGACTATTGCACCGATGCTGAATGGGCAAAAATTAAAAAAGTAGCCGACGATAAAGAGACTCCGTTTCTGGTCGTCGACCTCGACATCATCAAACAGAAGTATGAAGAGCTGACTAACTGCTTCCCGAAAGCCAAAGTGCATTACGCACTGAAAGCTAACCCGGGCCAGCCAGTGATCGATCTGCTGCGCGACCTAGGTTCTAACTTTGACTGTGCCTCGATGTTTGAGCTCAGCAAAGTGTTGGACTCGGGCGTATCGCCTGACCGCGTTAGCTACGGCAACACCATCAAAAAAGCCGCACACGTGAAATGGGCCTATGAGCAAGGCATTCGCTTATTTGCTACCGACTCGAAAGCCGATTTGCAGAACATTGCTGAGTACGCTCCGGGCTCGAAAATTTTTGTGCGCATCTTGGTAGAAGGTGGTGAGACCGCCGAATGGCCATTGTCGCGTAAGTTTGGTTGCCACCCTGATATGGCGATCGACTTGTTAGTGCAAGCGAAAAACCAAGGCTTGATCCCTTATGGCATTTCCTTCCATGTCGGCTCGCAGCAAAAAGACATCGCAGTCTGGGATGCCGCGTTGTCGAAAGTGAAGTATATGTTCGACTGGATGAAGTTCGAAGAAGGCCTCGAGTTGAAAATGATCAATATGGGCGGCGGCTTCCCTGCTAACTATATTTCCGAGGTCAACCCGATCAATATCTATGCGCAAGAAATCCTGCGCTATTTGCATGATGACTACGGCGATGAAGCTCCAGAAATCATCCTTGAGCCAGGCCGTTCACTGGTCGGTGAGTCTGGTGTGCTGGTGTCGGAAGTGGTGCTGATTTCGCGTAAGTCGCGTACCGACTTAAAGCGCTGGGTGTATACCGATGTCGGTCTTTTCCAAGGTCTGATGGAAACCATGGGCGAGTCGATCAAATACCCCATCTACACTGAAAAAATGGATGAGAGCGACAACAAAGAAGGTAGCGTAGTGCTGGCGGGTCCAACTTGCGACTCCACCGACATCATGTACGAAAATGTTGGCTATCATCTGCCCATGAGCTTGGCTCCGCGTGATCGCCTGTATTGGCTGACCACGGGCGCTTACACCAACTCATACAGTTCGGTTGAGTTCAACGGCTTCCCACCTCTGCAGACTTACTACGTTAAGTAGCTTCGTCATTTTGCTCCGATGTGTTGCGCCGTTTGGCGGCGCGCGCATCGCTAGCAAAAAGCTCTTCTAGCTCCCGTATCGACTGTTTCGCACTGGCGACCAGCTCGGCTTCATTTTGGTAGATGGCTTGCTGGCGTATCAGCAAATCCTCATCGTACTCACGAAAGCGCTTCACGCCAGCCTTGGCATCGCCCTCACTAAAGCCAATCTCTTGCAAGACATCACTAGCGAGCTCCAAGCTGCTGGCAAAAGTCTCTCGATGTATCAAGTTAACGCCAATATCCATCAAGCGGTAAGAGTGCATGCGGTCGCGTGCGCGAGCATAAATGGGCGTATTGGGGAAGTGGCGGCGTATCAGCTTGGCGGTATGCACAGACTCATCTACGTCATCGATGGCGAGCACAATAACTTTGGCTTTGGCTGCTCCCGCGGCAAGTAGTAGTGCGTGTGAATCTGGGCGGCCGTAATAGACTTTATTGCCAAATAGACGCACGAAGTCGACTTGCCGAGCGTTACTTTCTAAAGCAACAAATGGGATGTGATGCAGGCGCAGTACACGCGCAACAATTTGTCCAACGCGGCCAAAGCCAGCAATTAGGACTTCATGCTTATTGTCATTGGGCACTTCATCGTAGCTACGCTCTTGTTGCACTCCCCATCGGGGCTCAAGCACGTGCTCCAAAAGCAAGAAGCCGATTGGCGTCATGGCCATGGAGAGCGTGACCGCAAGCACTAGCATTTCACCCAGGTGTCGGTCGAGCAGACCGGCTGTTACGGCAGTAGTGAAAACAATAAAGGCAAATTCGCCGCCCTGTGGCAGTGTGACGGCAAGACGAATTGCGGCTTTGTTGTCGCTGCCATTGAGTCTAGCCAAGAGCCAAAGAATGGCGCCTTTGAGCAGAACTAATGCTGCGGCACCGAGCACAATGACGACCGCCTCTCGGCCCAGCAATGGCAGATTGGCCGTCATGCCAACCGTCATGAAGAAGAGCCCAAGCAGCAAGCCTTTGAATGGCTGGATTTGAGCCTCTAGTTCATGACGGTATTCGCTATCGGCGAGTAAAACGCCGGCAACAAACGCGCCTAACGATGCCGATAAGTGGATTTCGGTCATCAGCCATGTCATGCCCACGATGATGAATAGTCCCATGCCGGTGAATAGCTCGGGCGTTTCGCTATTTGCAATGAAGCGAAAAATGGGTCGAACCAGAAATCGGCTGGCGAAAAACAGCGCAGAAAATACCGCGACGACAGGCACTAGCTGAGGGCTGTTAATCATCTCGGCAGCATCACCAGAAAGCATGGGAATGATAGCGAGCAGAGGGATTACTGCCATGTCTTGAAACAGCAAAATAGCAAAGGCTTGGCGGCCGTGTTGGGCGCTGAGTTGGTTTTTTTCAGCGAGTAATTGCAGGGCAAACGCCGTTGAAGACATGGCTAAACCTGCACCGATGACTGCGCTAACAATCGGGCTTAGGCCCATCAGCCAGCAAACCAGCGCGATAGCGCTGCCGGTGAGCAGCACTTGTGCGCTACCAAGGCCAAATACCGAGCGCCGTAAAACCCAGAGCCGGCTGGGCTCAAGCTCAATGCCGATCAAAAACAGCAGCATGGCGATGCCGAAATCAGCAATTTCTATGACGCCGTTGGTGTCATGAATGATGCCGATGATATGCGGGCCGATGAGCATGCCAGCGATCATATAGCCGATAACCGAGGGCAGGCCTAGTCGGCGTGAAAGTGGCACGATGATAAGTGCGGCGGCGAGAAGCCAGATAATTGATGACGCTGCGTGCATGGCGGCCCTAAGTTCAAAAAAACTATTATCTTTTTACCATATTAGACCACTGTCACTGCGCAAATCGTCTGAGCGGTCGGCGAAGGCTGCACGAAAGTGCTGTAAGCGGGCTATAATACGCGCGTTTTTCGCCCATTCGAGACCGCCTGCTATGAGCTACGCCCAAATCCCCGCTGGTAAAGACTTGCCCAATGATATCTACGTCGTCATTGAGATCCCTGCCAATTACGCGCCCATCAAATATGAGATCGATAAAGACGCAGATGCGCTATTTGTCGACCGCTTTATCGGCACCGCAATGTTTTACCCAGCGAACTACGGCTATATTCCTAACACGCTATCGGAAGATGGCGATCCGCTAGATGTATTGGTAGTGACTCCACATCCCGTCGTGCCCGGCGCTGTTATACGTGCTCGCCCAGTAGGCATGCTGATGATGGAAGATGAGTCGGGCATCGATGCGAAATTGATCGCTGTGCCGCACGACAAGTTGTCACCACTTTATAAAGAAGTGAAAGAGCACAGTGATCTGCCTGAGCTTTTACTGCGCCAGATCGAGCATTTCTTTACCCATTACAAAGATTTAGAAGCTGGTAAGTGGGTGAAAATCATGGGCTGGGAAAATGCTGATGCCGCCCGTGCTGAGATCATGAAGTCGCTAGCTGCTGCTAAATAAGCTTCGCTTGCATGGCTGAGCGTTAAGCGCTTGGTCAACAAAAGCCTGTCACATGGTGTTTGGCCAGTGACGGGCTTTTTTGTGAACAATGAGTCACAAATTATTCGCTATAGTGGTAAGATTGTCCGACAATATTTGCGTTCATTTTCTAGGCACTTCCCTATGATGGCTACCAAGGAGATCGGCCGGCGCAAGCAGGGCATAGATCTCCACTACCAACCATCGTGTGAAATAGGAGATTTATCATGGGCGAACTCAAAAATATCGTTACCGAACAGCAAGACGTTTTAGTGCGTGTTAAAGATGCTGGTCGTCAAGTCGCAATGGCCGGCTTGGGCTTAATCGAAGTGCTGAAAAGCGAAGGCGAAAAGCTACAAGCTATCGACTTCAATGCTAAAGCTGAAGAGCTGAAAGCAAAAGCACTAGAAGTGAAAGAAAAGCTAGTTGCTATCGACGTTAAAGCTGAAGCTGACAAACTGCAATCGGTTGATGTGAAAGCAAAAACTGAAGAGCTGAAAGCTAAAGCACTGGAATTGAAAGGTAAGTTGGCTTCTGTTGATGCCAAAGCTGAACTCGACAAACTGCTGGCCGACGTGCAAAAGCTGTTCAACGAGTTAGTTGCTAAAGGTGAAAAGCGCGCTGCGTAAGCCCGCGTGTTCTGAATGGTAATACCCTTTTTGGGGCGACGTAAGTCGCCCCTTTTTTTTGTCTAAAATTAAGCCATTGCCTCATCTAGACCGTTGAGATGACTGTTGGCGCTTGCGCGTTCTTCATTGCTCAGTGCCTGCCAGCGTTGCAAAAGTACCTGCCACGATTTGGCTGGATATTTCTGTGCCGGCTGGGTGAACTCATGGCCTTGAATATGAGTTGTAAAGGTCTCGCCGTTAGCAGCATTAGCGCGAGCCCATGGCAAGTAAGTGTGCAGCAGCAAGTGATCTAAAAGCGGCGTCAGAGTTGAGGTTAGTTTCGACCATGGCGTGTTATCGCCAACATGGTTATCTGCGCCAGCCATTACCGAATCAACCCAGCGATGAATATTTTTCAATTTAGCTAAGCGCGCACGCGGTGTTGGATCAGTGAGCAGCTCATAAAAAATGCAGGCAAGGCCGAAGTCGGCAAAGGAGATCGCGTCGCCAAAAATAAAGCGATGCTCGCCTAGATGTTGGTCAAGTCGGAGCGCCGTCTCATCTAACTGAGCCTCAATGGCCTCAGCATTATCGCTAGTGCAGCCCAAAGGTTCGCGCCGCGTCATCAAAAAATCCGCTATTTTTTCAGCATAGGCAGTTGGGTCTTGGTCTGGCCCAAGGCTGGCAATCGCGATGCGACGTGATGCATCTATGCGATCGGCTTCATAATTCCAGCGGTAATGAAACATGGCCTTAATAAGCCATTCATCTGCGGCTTCTTCGAGCGCGTAGGCAAGAAAATTCAGCGCTGGGTCGGAAAGTTGGGCGCTAGGGCTAGGATGCGCTTGCTCAAGAAAATTCATGATTGGCGTGGAGTCTTGCAGGCTGTCGCCAGCTGGCGTGACTAGCAATGGAATGATCGGCAGCTTAGCTTTTTCGCGAAAGGCCGGTTCATTGTCTTTATTGCGCACCAACCACTCATACGGCAGGTTTTTATAACGAAGTAGTGCCCGCACTTTTACTGAGTAGGGCGACACGTCAATGCCAAACAGTTGATACATACATCCGCCTATATTCAGACAATCGGTAGGCCTAAGGCTATGGGGTTTTGCTCGTCTATGGAATAGGCTAAGTCCATGCGAATCGTGAGATGAGCTGATAACAATAAAATCAGGAAGATTATTATGAAGAAAATAATGCTGGCCTCGGTGGCTGCGCTTTCACTTAGTACTGCTGCGCAGGCCCAAGCCCAGACCTTATGTATGTATGACCCTATTGGCGCGCAAGGCGCTGCTTACGCACTAGCTAAGGATTACGCCTTAGCGGCGAAACAATGGGGTGCCAAAATTGAGCTGAAGGCATATACCGACGAGCGCGTAGCCGCGGAAGACTTCAAGGCTGGTCAGTGCGACGGCGTTGGCATTACAGGCCTGCGTGGCCGCCAATACAACGCCTATGTCGGCAGTATTGACTCCATCGGTGCCGTGCCTTCATACGACCACTTGCGCACTGTGCTGCAAGTCCTAGCCTCACCGGCTAGCGAAAAATCCATGGTGGTTGGCCAATATGAAGTAGTGGGTATCTTCCCATTGGGCGCAGCCTATGTTTTTGTGCGTGACCGCGCGATCAATTCGATTGAAAAAGCTGCTGGTAAGAAAATTGCCGTTTTAGATTTCGATAAATCACAAGCGCGCATGGTGCAACAACTTGGCGCACAGCCAGTTGCTTCCGACATCACCAACTTCACCACCAAATTTAACAATGGTCAGGTTGATATCGTGGTGGCGCCAGGTATCGCGTTTAAACCATTCGAAATGTACAAAGGCTTGGGCACAAAAGGTGCGATTTATCGTTTCCCATTAGTACAGCTGACTGGCAACTTGATCATCCGCCCCGATCGTTTCCCTGCTGGCTTTGGTGCCAAGTCACGTAAATATATTTTGACGCAGCTTGATACCGCGCAGCGCACCATTAAGCAGGCTGAGGACGGTATTGCTGAAAAATATTGGCTAGACCTCACGGCTGAAGACAAGGCCAAGTACACGTTGATGATGACTGAGGCACGTGTGCAAATGACCAAAGAGGGCTTCTACGATAAGAAGATGTTGAACTTATTGAAAAAGGTTCGCTGCAAGTTTGATGCTGCTGCTGCTGAGTGTGCCAATAACGTTGAGTAAGTTGTTCGGCATAGTTAGTTGAAATAAAAAGCCCACATCGTGGGCTTTTTATTTCGTACTTTATGTGTTTACTGCTTGTGCTGTTCTCGCTTGAGCTTGCGCCATTGCCAAGGCGGCATGCGCTCAGACTCAGGCAATGCCCATAAGCCACGATGATTGGCGCGGGCATCATCTTCGATCTGTATTAGTTCGGGTCGTTTCAAGTATTGGCGATACACCCAAGCATGGCCTTGGCGCACTAATTCGGCATTCACATCTAAACCATCGACATAGACCGTGGCCACTACGCGGCCGTAGCGATCAATGTCGAGTACTTTCAAGCTAATATCGCGGCCATAAACCATTGAAGACAAAGCACGTTTGGCATTATTACCCCAGGGCTGGCCGCGCTCAGGAGTGTCGATTTCAGCTAGGCGTATGCGCTGTTTTTGCGTATCTGCAGTGAGAATGGTCACCGTATCGCCATCGGCTACTTTGATGACGCGACCGGCGGGCTGAGCAGCCGTTTCGGCGCTATACGTAGACTTAGCTTCGCCACACGCTGGCAATGTCAGCAAAAGCGGAAGTAGTAGTGCCAGCCAACGAGCGTGCATAAACAGTAATCCCAGAAAGCAAAAAACCAGCACTAAGGCTGGTTTTGAGCGTGCCATGACGGCGATATGGTGGCTACAGCTGGACTTGAACCAGCGACCCCAGCATTATGAATGCTGTGCTCTAACCAGCTGAGCTATGTAGCCAAATAGGCGGCGAATGTTAGGATTCAGCGTGCATGCTGTCAAGCTGCTGCACGCATCAATTGGCTAAAAACTACGCGTTTGCTGGTTTTTTCTGCGTTAGGGCATCGACTGCAGCTTGCGTCGATAAATGTACCCGCGCCATCGTCAAAGTTTTGAGTAGTGAGGTGGTCGCTAAATGGTCCATTACGGGGCCTTTCACTTCAGCTAAATGCAGCACAACACCAGCATCCTTTAGGCCGTGAGAAATACTTTCTAGCATCTCTAGGCCGCTAGCATCGATTTTGGCCACGCCCGATAAAACAAGCACAACATTTCTCAGCTCATTGGTATTAGCGACCAAATCCATGAGGTGGCTTTCGATCGCAGGCGCATTGGCAAAGTAGATATTTTCATCAATGCGAATGAGCAGTAACGCAGGCCAAGTACTGACTTGGTGGCGTTTAATATTGCGGTAATGCTCCGTGCCTGGCACTTGCCCAACTACAGCAATGTGTGGGTCGCTGGTACTTTGTAGGTAGAGGCCAATGGCCAGCGCCATGCCGATAAGTAGGCCGGGTTCGATGCCAAATGCTAATACACCGATGATGGTGCCGAGCTGAGCAATGCCATCGCGGCGATCATAACGCCAGGTGCTGAATATACTCTTGAAGTCGATGAGCTGAGTTACGGCAACCACGACGATGGCGGCGAGCACGAGCTTCGGCAATGGCGCTAAGGCATCGGTCAAGGCAAAGGCAGCGAGCGCGACCCAAGCGGCGGTGATGATGGCGGCGAGCTGAGTGCGTGCGCCGGCATCGAAGTTGACCATCGAGCGTGAAAATCCACCGGCAACGGGCATGCCACCGCACAGCGAAGCACCGATATTGGTTGCGCCAAGTGCCAGCAACTCTTGATCAGGATCAACACGTTCGCGCCGGCGTATCGCTAAAATACGCGCGACAGAGAGGCTTTCAACATAGCCAATGATGGCGATAAGCAAGGCCGAGCCGATCAATCCTGTCCAGCCGTCTAGCCACAAAAAGCTGATAGATAGTTGCGGCAGGCCTTGCGGGATATCACCGACGATGGCGACATATTGTGCGCCATCAAAATGAGCGGATAGGGCTAAGGCCAGCACGACGATGACTAATGGCATCATGCGTACTGCCAAGGTGGAGCGGCTGGCGGACAGGCCTAAGGCGCTAAGCCAAGCGCTGAGGCGATAGCGCCCAACCAGCAAGAGCCCGAGGGTGGCGCAGGCCGCGATAGCGACAACTGCGCTTGTGCCAGTTAGGCGAGGGAAAATATCGACCATAAAGCCGAAAAAGGCGGCGTGACGATCGCCGGAGACGCCCGTAAGTGCGGGGATTTGCGTGCCAATAATAGTGATCGCTGCTGCCGTACTAAAGCCGCTAAGCACTGGATGACTAACGAAGTATGACAGCCAGCCCAAGCGCAGTAGACCAAAGAGCAGCAAAAATCCGCCCGACAGCAGCGCTAACCAAAGCGCGCCGGCGAGCGCGCGGCTGCTATCGCCATCGGCAAATTGTTGTAGCGCGCTAGCGACCATGACCGCAGCGACTGCGACTGGGCCAACAGCAAGCGTGCGGCTACTGCCCATTAGGGCATAAATTAGCGGCGGCAACACACTAGCGTAGAGGCCGACTTCTGGCGGTAGGCCGGCGAGTAGGGCGTAAGCTAGCGCTTGAGGCACCAGCAAAATTGCCGTGATGGTGCCGGCGAGGGCGTCATCGCGTAGATCGGCGCGCCGATAGTGTTGTAGCCAGCCTGGCAGTAGGCGCATAGAGCCCGCCTTAGAGTGCGTTGAGTGGCAGTTTTAGGTAGGCAACGCCGTTATTTTCAGTGGGTGGGAAATGACCTGCACGAATATTGATTTGGATGGCGGGCAAAATCAGTGTTGGCATGCCCAGTGTGGCGTCGCGCTTGCTGCGCATTTCGACAAACTCGGCCTCGGTGGCACCATCGTGAAGATGGATATTGCTCGCGCGCTGATCGGCTACGGTCGTTTCCCAGCTTGCCTCGCGTGATGCTGGCGGATAGTCGTGGCACATATAGAGGAGGGTGTCGTCGGGCATGCTGAGAATGCGCTGAGCTGATTTATAGAGTGTTTTTGCATTGCCGCCGGGGAAGTCGCAACGCGCCGAGCCAACATCGGGCATAAACAGTGTGTCGCCAACAAAAACTATTTTATTGTCAATAACATAGGCCATGTCTGCAGGTGTATGGCCGGGCACATGAATGGCTTGCGCTGGAATATCGCCGATCATAAAGTTTTCGTCGGGATGAAATAAATGACCAAATTGTGAGCCATCTAAGGCAAAATCAGCATCTAAGTTAAAAATCTTTTGAAACACGCCCTGCACTTGGCGAATGGATTCCCCGATGGCGATGGTGCCACCAAGATGCGTCTGTAAATACGGAGCTGCCGACAGGTGATCCGCATGAGCATGCGTTTCGAGCAGCCATTGCACCGTTAATGTGTGCTCGTGGACGAAGGCGATAAGTTTATCGGCAGATTCAGTGTGCGTGCGACCCGCCTTCGGATCATAGTCAAGCACGGAGTCAATGATGGCGCAGGCGCTTCCTACCCCAGCATGAACGATGTAGCTAACGGTGCTGGTTGCAGTATCAAAAAATGAGGCGACTTGAGTAGACATCTTGAGTTCCTTAAATTCTACAAATTTCGATACTATTGACGAACAATCTACTTGTCAATAAAGTGTTTGTTAAGTGTCTTCATGAGGCTGTTATGGAAACTCATCTATCACCGCAAGCTTTCACGATGCTGCGTGACTCCGCCACCAAGGCCTGCAATTTACTCAAAGTCATGGCAAATGAAGATCGCCTGCTCTTGCTCTGCCAACTAACGCAGGGTGAGCGTAATGTCGGCGAGCTTGAAGCCTTATGTGGCATACGCCAACCCACGCTATCACAACAGCTCGCGGTATTGCGCGAAGAGGGTTTAGTAAACGCCCGCCGCGAAGGTAAGTACATCTTTTATAGCCTAGCCAGCGCGGAAGTTATTTTAGTGATGAACACCATGTCGAGCCTGTACTGTGGTCGCGTGCTAGCTGATATGAAGCGGCACGGTACCCAGTAACAGCGACCTAGCCAAGGGAGATAAGGTGATGAGTACGTGGACACAGCTGAATGCAGAAATGGCAGTTTCCGAGCAATTAGCCGCTCATGAGCTAAGTGAAATTTACGCCGCTGGTTTTCGCAGCGTTATTTGTAATCGCCCAGATGCAGAAGGTGGCGATGCCCAGCCTAGCCAGCACGATATAGCGCAAGCAGCGCAAGCAGTTGGCCTTCAATTCGCTTATTTGCCTCTAGTTCCAGGTCAAATTGGCCTCGACGAAGCACGTGCATTTGCTCAGCTAATCAGCACTATGCCGGGGCCTGTATTGGCTTATTGCCGCACAGGTAATCGCTCGCAAACGGTGTATCAGCTAGCGCAATCACAAAGCCTATTGCCGAGCACGGATGCCGCTCCAAAAGCCACGATTTCAGCCGATTTTGATGTGGTCATCGTCGGTGGCGGCTCTGGTGGTATCGGTGTTGCCGCCAGCTTATTGAAGCGCGACTCATCATTGAGTATCGCGATTATTGAACCTAGCGAATCACACTATTATCAGCCCGCATGGACATTAGTCGGTGGCGGCGCATATGACAGTGCAGATACTGAACGCACCACGGCGTCGGTCATACCGAAGGGTGTGCAGTGGTTACAAGCCGCTGCCTCGCGCTTTATTCCAGACTGCAATCGCGTGGCGCTGGCGGATGGCCGCGAAGTTAGCTATCAGCAGCTGGTTGTGTGCCCAGGCCTAGAGCTGCACTGGGCTGGTATTGAAGGCCTGGAGGAAACACTAGGCGCTAATGGTGTGACTTCAAACTATCGCTTCGATTTAGCGCCCTACACTTGGGAGTTGGTGCAGGAGTTGAAGGGCGGTACCGCGATCTTCAGCCAGCCATCGATGCCTATTAAGTGTGCGGGGGCTCCGCAAAAAGCCATGTATTTGTCCTGCGACCATTGGCTCAAGCAAGGCCGCTTAGCGAATATCAAGGTGGAGTTTTGTAATGCCGGCGCTGTGCTTTTTGGTGTTGCTACGTTTGTCCCGCCTTTGATGCAATATGTTGAGCGCTATGGCATCGACTTGGCATTTAATCATCAGCTAGTGAAAGTAGATGGTCCGGCTAAAACCGCATGGTTTGATGTGACTGGGGCTGATGGCGAAGTCACACGCGTGGAGAAGCGCTTCGATATACTCCACGCCGTGCCGCCACAGCGCTCACCCGATGTTGTGCGCAACAGCCCTCTAGCCAATGCTGCTGGCTGGTGTGAAGTGGATCAGCACACCCTGCAAAGCCAGCGATTTGCCAACGTATTCTCACTTGGTGATGCCTGCTCTGCACCAAACGCGAAAACCATGGCGGCGGTTCGTAAGCAGATCGTTATCGTGGCCGAAAATCTACTGGCTCTTCGCGCTGGTAAGCCGTTGTCGACACTTTATGATGGCTACGGCGCCTGCCCATTAACCGTGGAAAAAGGCAAAGTGGTGATGGCTGAGTTTGGTTTTGGTGGAAAACTATTGCCGACCTTCCCATTGGATCCCGCAGTGCCTCGTCGCAGTCAATGGTTCTTGAAGGCGACAATACTGCCGATGGTGTATTGGAATTTGATGCTAAAAGGCCATGAATGGTTGGCACGACCAAGCAAGTAAGTATTTGCTTGCCTGATCTAACAAAAAAGCCTCGGTGTGAAAACCGAGGCTTTTTTGTATTGCGAGCCGCATGAACTGCTACGGCTTGTAGAGCATTTAAACGTTGAAGCGGAAATGCATCACATCGCCATCTTTAACCAAATATTCTTTGCCTTCTAAACGCCATTTGCCAGCCTCTTTTGCTCCAGCTTCGCCGCGATAGGCGATGAAGTCTTCATAGCCAATAACTTCGGCACGAATAAAGCCTTTTTCGAAGTCGGTATGGATGGCGCTAGCGGCTTTCGGCGCCGTGCATTTTAACGGAATGGTCCACGCGCGAACCTCTTTCACGCCGGCGGTGAAGTAGGTTTGTAAGCTAAGCAGGCCATAACCAGCACGAATGACGCGGTTCAGGCCCGGTTCTTCCATGCCTAAATCAGCCAAGAAAGCGATTTTATCTTCCTCGTCTAGCTCGGCAATTTCGGATTCTAATTTGTTGCAAATAGGCACGACCACCGCATTTTCTTTAGCCGCTAACTCGCGAACCTGGTCGAGCATGGGGTTGTTGTCGAAACCATCTTCGCTAACGTTGGCGATATACATCGTGGGCTTCAGCGTTAAGAAGCCATATGAGCGAATGGTTAACAGCTCTTCCACACTGAGGTCGACGCTGCGCACGGGCAGGCCCTCATCGAGCGCGGGTTTGATTTTTTCTAGCACGGCCTTCAGCGCAATCGACTCTTTATCGCCGCTTTTGGCTTGCTTGGTCACACGCAGCATGGCCTTTTCGACAGCATCAAGGTCGGCCAAAGCAAGTTCGGTGTTAATCACTTCGATGTCATCGATAGGGCTGACGCGGTTAGAAACGTGAATGACATTGTCATCAATAAAGCAGCGCACCACGTGAGCGATGGCATCGGTGCTGCGGATATTGCCTAAAAACTGGTTGCCTAGGCCTTCACCTTTGGACGCGCCAGCAACGAGGCCGGCGATGTCGACGAACTCCATGCTAGTTGGAATGACGCGCTCAGGCTTAACGATTTCCGCTAAGGCATCGAGGCGAGGGTCGGGCATGGGCACTACGCCGGTGTTTGGCTCGATGGTGCAAAACGGAAAGTTTTCCGCGGCAATGCCGGCCTTAGTTAGCGCGTTGAAAAGGGTAGATTTGCCCACATTGGGTAGACCAACAATGCCGCAATTAAATCCCATGATGCTTCCTCTGCGCACTCGCGCGTCAATTCAATTAGTGTCGATTTTAAAGCCGTTTATTCGGTTCATGGCCTTGGCGATGTCGCCAGTAACCATCAATTCGGTGCAGCGTAAGGCCTCATCGAGGGCTTGATCGATGAGTGATTGTTCTGATTGCGGTGCGCGGCCTAAAACAAAGCCAGTGACTTGACTGCTATTGCCAGGATGGCCAATGCCGACGCGCAAGCGATGAAAGCCGGCTTGGTTGCCCAGCGAGGCAATGCTATCGCGCAGGCCGTTGTGACCGCCATGACCACCGCCAGTTTTCAGGCGTATCTGCCCTGGAGCGATATCGAGCTCATCGTGGGCGATTAAGATTTCGGCTGGCGTGAGTTTGTAAAAATTCGCGAGCGCAGCAACAGCTTGGCCCGAGCGATTCATGAAAGTGGTGGGGATGAGTAGCCGTACATCTTCGCCAGCAATGCTCACGCGCGCAGTTAGCCCAAATGCTTTGGCATCGGGGCTTAATGATGTGCGGTGTTGCTCGGCTAAACGCTCAATAAACCACGCGCCAGCATTGTGGCGAGTTTGTGCGTATTGTGCACCGGGGTTGGCGAGGCCAACTAATAGGCGTAAGGCAGTCATGTTTCAGCATCTTTAGGGCAATAAAAGAAAAACGGGGCATAAAGCCCCGCTTTTCTATCACAGCCGGAGAAAGATTACTCGGCTTCGGGCGCAGCTTCAGGTGCAGCGTCATCTTCTGAGGCGGCAGCCACTTTTGGCGCGTGCACGTTGGCAACTGGTTGGTCATGGTCGTGACCCAATGCCAAAGCGAGAATTTCCACGCCTTTTGGCAATACCAAGTTGGACAAATGCAGAGTTGTACCAAGAGCCACGGCAGCCATATCGACTTCGATGAACTCAGGCAGGCTGCCTGGTAAGCAGCTAACTTCCACGTCGTTGATGTAGTGAGTGATTTCACCACCATCTTGCTTCACGCCAACGCATGTATCTTGGTTGGTGAAGTGCAGAGGAACGCGCATGGTCAGTTTTTGTTTCGCATCGACGCGCAAGAAGTCTGCGTGCATCGGTGTGCTTTTCACTGGGTGGCGTTGCAGAGCTTTAATCACGACTTTCTCGGCTTTGCCATCAACAGTGATGGTTAGCACGTGCGAATAAAACGCTTCGTTTTCCAGTGCTTTAACTAGCTGACGCAGCTCAATGCTGATCGACTGAGCGGCAGCTTCGCCACCATAAATAACCGCGGGGACGCGGGCTTCCAAACGACGAAGGCGGCGGCTCGCACCTTTCCCTTCGAGAGTCCGGTTTTGCGCATCAAGCGTAAAAGTTGCTGCGGACATTTTCTGTACTCCGTAAGGCACTGAGCTTGCGACCAGCTCAATGCAAATAACCTGTGATAACTCACAGGGCTTGTAGCAACACGCTACAAATAGGGTTTGCCGTGCTTAAAACAACTCAAACATGGCGCTAATGGATTCTTCGTTATTGATGCGGCGCAGGGTTTCTGCAAGCAGCGCGGATAACGACAACTGACGAATACGGCCACAAGCCAATGCAGCATCTGACAGCGGGATGGTGTCGGTGACGACTAGCTCATCTAGCTGCGACTTATTGATATTGTCGATGGCTGGGCCTGACAAAATCGCATGGGTGCTGTAGGCAACAACGCGGTTGGCGCCATTCTCTTTCAGAGCCGCAGCGGCTTTGCACAATGTGCCGGCGGTGTCGACCATGTCATCAACAATTATGCAGTCGCGGCCTTTAACTTCGCCAATGATGTGCATTACTTGCGACTCATTGGCTTTCGGGCGGCGCTTATCGATGATGGCTAAGTCGGCATCGTCGAGCTGTTTGGCGACGGCGCGAGCACGAACTACACCACCAACATCTGGAGACACGATGACGAGGTTTTTGTAGTTCTGGCGTTCGATATCGGCGACTAATACGGGTGAGCCGTAGATATTGTCGACTGGGATATCGAAGAAGCCTTGAATTTGATCAGCGTGTAGGTCGACAGTCAGCACGCGGTCGATACCGACAGTGGTGAGCATGTCAGCAACTACTTTTGCTGTGATGGGTACACGCGCCGAACGCACGCGGCGATCTTGGCGGGCATAACCGAAATAGGGGATGACGGCGGTGATGCGGCCGGCACTGGCGCGACGCAGAGCATCGGCCATGACAATCAATTCCATCAGATTGTCGTTGGTTGGTGCGCAAGTCGATTGCAAGATGAACACATCTTTGCCACGAACATTGTCATTGATCTCAACAGCGATTTCGCCATCGGAAAATGTACCAACGTGAGCGAGGCCCAGAGGGATATGCAGATGATTAACGACTTTACGCGCAAGCTCAGGGTTGGCGTTGCCGGTGAATACGACGAGATTGGGCATGATTCCAGTCAACTCAGCCTGAGAGAGATGGCAGGGGCGGCTGGATTCGAACCAACGCATGGCGGGATCAAAACCCGCTGCCTTACCGCTTGGCGACGCCCCTATATTCGATGCATCCGAAGCCAATGATCGAGCGCTGTATGCGCCGACGATCGATTTTGGCCTCGGCAGATAAAGCCGTTGACTGGACTGGCGCTGAGTATATCAGCAGCCTGACCTTGACTGGAACAGGCGAGGAAAACACAAGCACCAGTGCCTGTCATTTTCGCCACACCATGCTGAGTCAGCCAATGTAACGCTTCATCTACAGCAGGAGCCAAGGTTCTGACAACTTTTTCGAAGTCGTTTCGAGTGACCCCTGCGTTGAGGTCGCGCAGTTTAATGGCCTCGCTATGTCGAGTCAACAGGGGATGGCGAAAAGCTTCTGCTGTTGATACATGCGCCTCGGGCGTGAGCACGACATACCACGGTTCATCGGGCTCGATGGCCGTGAGTAGCTCGCCAACACCTTCTGCCCAGGCCGCATGACCATGCACAAAAACTGGCACGTCGGCGCCAAGTTTTAGGCCTAAAGCCGCTAATTCATTGAGGTTGAGCTGAGTTTCCCAAAGTGTGTTTAGCGCCAATAGCGTAGTCGCTGCATCGGATGAGCCGCCACCTAAGCCGCCGCCCATGGGTAGGCGTTTATCGAGCCTTATATTGGCGCCAAGGGTGCAATTGGTGGCTTCACGCAGCGCAGTGGCGGCGCGAATGATCAAATTATCGGCACTTAAAACACCATCGATGTCGGGAGATAGCGTTAATTGGCCATCGTGGCGTAGTGAAAAATGCAATATGTCGGCACTGTCGATGAATTGAAACGCTGTTTGTAAGGTGTGATAGCCATCATCACGGCGGCCGGTAATGTGCAGAAATAGGTTCAGTTTCGCCGGTGCAGGCAGTGTTATTTCGTGCGCGCTCATGCTGAGGCTTTCGCCTGCCAGCGCTGAATAAATAGCAAAATACGATTTTTGCCCTGAGTCAGCAGCAATCGTTGCGGGATGCGATAGCCATCTTGCACTTGCTCGCTGAGTACGCGGATATTCCAGCCATGCTCTTGGAACTCGCGCACACCAGCCTCGCCGCTAAGCGTGGTGATGGTAGTGAGAGGATCTTGTGGCCAGCCGCTGAGCCAGTCGTTGAGTAGATCGATTGGCAACGGTACGCCGGTAATTGCCTGCGTTAGCAGGTCGGGGCGATCGGATTCGTGGCGGCCTAGCCAGCCATTATCTAAAACTAAGTTGCCATCGCGGCCGGTGAGCGTGGTGTAGCCCTGGTTTAGCGGTCCGGCGGCGCTGGCGTCGAAGTCTTTGCCGGTGCGCTTCCAGTTATATGTCGCGGTGATGCTATTGCCCAAAAATGTCACGCCGGCTTTGCCTTCTGCTTGCCATTGCGTCAGGCCGCGGGCACTAGCGGCTGCTTCTATTACCTCTGGCGCCTCCACGACTGGGCCGCGAGTAACGCAACCTGAAAGCAGGGCGGCCGCTATTAGCGTAAATAGTGCAGAGCGGGAAAAGTTCAAAGCTATCATCTGCGGCACGCCTCTAAGGCTTTAGGTAGGCGTCGATGGTAGCAAAAAGGCTTTGCGTCGGGTGAGCCCGTAACATTTGTCTTTAAACGCGCTATCCCTCACAATTTGTGGCTATTTTCCGGGGTATCCGGCTCAGGGTTCGGCATGGCGCTGTTGGCATTCGGCATTAATCACAAGACGGCATCGGTCGCCCTACGTGAGCGCGCGGCGTTTGCGCCGGAGGCGTTGGGTCAAGCCTTGCGTGATGCCCGCCAATTCGCTGGCCTCGATGAGGTCGCGATCTTGTCGACGTGTAATCGCACTGAATTCTATGGCGCGGCTGATCCCGAGCGCATGCAAGCCGTGCGGCAATGGCTGACTGAGTCGCGCGGCATTAGCGATGCTGAACTTGACGCCGTTTGGTATGTCCACGAGGGCGAGGCTGCGATGCGCCACGCCATGCGTGTGGCCTCTGGGCTGGACTCGATGGTGCTCGGCGAGCCACAAATTTTCGGCCAAATGAAAACAGCCTGGAGCGAGGCGATTGCTGCTGGTACAGCTGGCGGCGCGCTAGACAAGCTATTTCAAGGCACATTCGCTGCCGCCAAAGCTGTGCGAAGTAAGACCGCGCTTGGTGCTAGTCCTGTTTCCATTGGTTTTGCCGCTGTCACCTTAGCGCGCCAAGTATTTGAGTCATTGGCACAAACACCCACGCTCTTGGTTGGTGCTGGCGAAATGAACTCATTAGTCGCTAAGCATCTGCGCGAGCAGGGCGTGGCAGAGCTGATGATTGTTAATCGTACCTTGGCAAATGCCGAGGTAGTGGCGCAAGACGTTGACGCCGAAGCCATGCCATGGTCGTGCCTACAAGATGCTCTGGCGCGCGCTGGCGTGGTGATTAGCTGCACCGGTAGCAGCGAGGCGGTTATTACTCGCGCCATGGTCAAGCAGGCGTTGAAAGAGCGGCGCCAACAACCAATGCTGCTGATCGACATCGCTGTGCCGCGTGATATCGAACCATCGGTGGCCGAGCTCGATGATGTTTTTTTATATACCGTGGATGACCTGCAATCGGTCATCGATACTGGTTGGCGTAACCGGCAGGCGGCAGCAGTCGATGCCGAGCGCTTGATTGACCAGCATGTACAGCAGTTTGCTGAGCAGCAACGCGTGGCTGAAGCAGCCGTGGCGCTAATTCGCCAAGTGCGCGGACGCGCCGCCGATATGGCCGATATTGAGCGCCAAAAAGCTTTAGAGCAGCTGCGCCGAGGCGCCGACCCTGAAGCCGTATTGGCGCGTTTGCAGCACAACCTAATGAATAAGTGGTTGCACGCGCCGACTGTCAGCTTGCGCCAGCTTGCGGCTAGCAATAACGCTGAGGGCTTGCAGCTAGTAGCGCAGGCTATGGGCGTGAAACCTGAAGATACTCCTGTTAATTCGTCAGAGACTGCATCTAACTCATGAAAGCAGCACTACTTTCCCGTCTTGATCAGCTTGCCGAACGCTTTGAAGAGCTGAATGCGCTCTTGTCCGATGCTGGTGTCATTGCTGATCAAAACCAGTTTCGTAAACTCTCGCGCGAGCATGCTGAGCTTGAGCCCGTGGTGGCCGCACTAGCAGCGTATCGCCGTGCCGAGCAGCAACGCGCCGATGCCAAAGCATTACTATCGGATCCAGATTTTCGTGAATTAGCGGAAATGGACATTGCCGATATGGATGCCGAATTAGTCCGCATCAGCGAAGATTTACAGCGTCTGATGGTGCCACGCGATCCCAATGACAATGGCAATGTGTGGCTCGAGGTTCGCGCTGGTACCGGTGGCGATGAGGCCGCGATTTTTGCCGGCGACTTATTTCGTATGTATAGCCGCTTTGCCGAGCGCCAAGGTTGGCGGATCGAGATTGTCTCTAGTAACGAGGGCGAGCATGGCGGCTATAAAGAAGTGATTTCGCGCGTCTCTGGCGAGTCCGTTTATGCCTCTTTGAAGTTTGAGTCTGGTGCGCACCGCGTGCAGCGTGTGCCTGCAACTGAATCACAAGGCCGCGTGCACACTTCGGCTTGCACCGTGGCGGTGATGCCGGAAGCGCCAGAGCTGGAAGCCATCGAGATTAATGCCGGTGACTTGCGCATCGATACTTATCGCGCCAGTGGTGCTGGCGGGCAGCACATCAACAAAACCGATTCGGCGGTGCGCGTAACGCACATTCCAACGGGTGTGGTGGTTGAGTGCCAAGATGAGCGCTCGCAGCACAAAAATAAAGCCCGCGCACTGTCGTTATTATCGGCAAAGCTGCATGCGGCGCAGCAGGCTGAGGCGCAGTTGGCCTCGTCGACCATGCGCCGTGATCTTGTCGGCAGCGGTGATCGTTCTGAGCGCATTCGCACCTATAATTTTCCGCAAGGCCGCATGAGCGATCACCGCATCAACCTCACGCTATATCGTCTCGATGAGATCATGAATGGCGATTTAACTGAGCTGCTGAATGCATTGGCGACTGAGCATCAAGCCGATCAGTTGGCTGCGATGGCGGAGACTTTGTGATCCGATCATTGAGCAAGATACTCATTGTAGGCTTGACTCAGTTACCGCCATTTCCACCTGTCGATGAATCTCCACAACGCAATGCCTAGCAATAGCGCAGCAACTATAACTCTCGAGCAATGGCTTAAAGCTGCGACGGCGACATTGGCACAAAGCTTGGCGTGGCAGCCAGTTAGCGGCGATGCCGTGAGTGCTCGCCGCGAGGCCAGCTCGGTCTTGCTGGCCGCCATCGGGAAGACGCATGCTTGGCTTTTAACTTGGCCTGATGCTTGTTTGAGCACTGATGAGCTAGCGCGGGCGGATGCGTGGTTGGCGAGGCGCGCCGCCGGTGAACCTTTGGCCTATTTGCGCGGTGAGCAAGAGTTTTGGTCATTATCGCTTCAAGTAGCACCGGGCATTTTAGTGCCGCGTGCCGATACCGAATGTTTGGTCGAGCAAGCGCTATTACGTATTGCTAGCGCTGGCGCTGTGCGTGTCTTAGATCTGGGCACTGGTTCCGGCGCTATTGCTTTGGCCATTGCGCATGAGCGCCGGCAAGCGCAGGTGTTTGCGGCCGATCGCAGTGCCTTGGCGGTGGCTGTGGCGCAGACAAATGCCGCACGATTGAGCTTGGCGCTGAGTTGCCGTGAGAGTGATTGGTTTAGCGCATTTGCTGGTGATCGCTTCGATGTCATTGTTAGTAACCCACCGTATATTGCCGAGGATGACCCGCACTTGGCAGCGCTGAAGTTCGAACCAATACAGGCCTTGGCGGCGGCCGATTTCGGCCTTGCCGACTTACGCGAAATCATCATGCAGGCGCCGAAGCATCTGAGCATGAATGGATATTTATTGCTCGAGCATGGCCACGATCAAGCAGCAGCAGTACGCGAGTTGTTGCAGCAAGCAGGCTTTGTCGATGTTTGCTCGACGCGGGATTTTGGCGGTAATGAGCGCGTGACTGGCGGGCGTTGGACTGGAGTATCAGATGATGACGCATGAGCTAAGCGATGCCGAACTGCTGCGCTACCATCGGCAAATTCTATTGCCGAGCTGGGATATCGCCGCGCAACAGAAGCTGCGTGCCGCCACCGTATTGGTGCTAGGCCTTGGCGGCCTTGGCTGCCCTGTGGCGCAATACCTTGCCGCTGCAGGCGTTGGTCGTTTAATTTTGCTCGATGACGACCGTGTCGATATCAGTAATTTGCAGCGCCAACCCTTGCACGGTGAAGCCGATGTTGGCCGCTTAAAAGTCGAGTCAGCCGCAGCCTCGCTAAAGGCGTTAAACCCATTGGTAGAAATTGTGACTGTGGCCGCGAGAGCCGACGCCGCCCTGCTCGCACGATGGATGCCGGAGGTCGCAGTGGTGGCCGATTGCTGCGATAATTTCAGTACGCGAGATCTTATCAACGCTAGCGCGTGGGCGGCGCAAGTGCCGGTAGTGTCGGCAGCGGCCATTGCCTGGCAGGGTCAGCTCAGCGTGTTTGATGCCCGCGATGCTAAGTCGCCATGCTATCGCTGTCTTTATCCAGACAGCCTCGATGCCGAGCAGACCTGCAACGATGTCGGCGTTATGGCGAGCACCGTGGCGGTAATGGGCAGCTTACAAGCCAATGAAATTTTGAAGCTAATCGCAGGAGTTGGTAGCAATCTCTGCGGTAAGTTGTTGTTGTGGGATGGCCATCAGGCGAACATGCGCACACTGCGCATCCCGCGTGATGTGGCTTGTCCCGTGTGTTCTTCTACGTAATTTGTTTTCGGAGTGATGTGACATGAACCCTTATGCGAGCTGGCGCCATGCCTTAAAAGGCGTGTTTCGAATTGGTCAAACGACCTCGATTATTGCCGCAACGGGATTTGCTTGGGCGACCGGTGACCGCTTGCCTACGCCGCGTGTGCTGCGCCTAACCTTCGAGCGACTGGGCGCAACTTACGTGAAATTGGGTCAGTTTATTGCTAGCTCGCCGTCATTGTTTCCCGCCGAATACGTCACTGAATTTCAGCATTGCTTAGATAAAACTGAGCCGCTGTCGTTTGAGATTATGCGTGATGTGTTAGAGCGCGAACTCAAGCGCCCAATGCACGAAGTCTTCAGCGAAGTCGATGAGATTCCGCTGGCATCGGCATCAATTGCCCAAGTTCATGCCGCGAAATTGATTACCGGTGAGTCGGTGGTGATCAAGATTCAGAAGCCCGGTGTTGAACAGGTTCTGCTCACCGACCTGAACTTTTTATACGTCACCGCGCTGCTATTAGAGCGCGTGCTGCCAAAACTGAAGTTTGCTTCGCTGTCGGGTATCGTCAGTGAAATTCAAGGCTGCATGATGGAAGAGGTCGACTTTTATAAGGAGGCGCGCAACGTTGAGCAGTTCCGCGCTTACTTAGAGGCTACGGGCAATACGCAGGCGACTGCGCCACGGATTTATCCCGAGGCATCAAGCCTGCGCGTGCTGACTATGGAGCGTTTCTATGGCGTGCCATTGACCGATCTTGAAACCATTCGCAAATATACGCGTGACCCAGCAGGCACATTAGTGGCTGCGCTCAACACGTGGTTTTCTAGTCTGATGCTCTGTGAAAGTTTCCACGCCGACTTGCACGCCGGCAACCTCATGGTGCTCACCGATGGCCGCCTTGGCTTTATCGACTTCGGCATCGTGGGTCGCATTGCGCCCGATACCTGGACGGCGACGATGGCATTCATCGAGTCATTAGGCGATGGCGACTTTAAGAAAATGGCCGAGAGCATGGCATTGATTGGCATGACCAAACGCAAGGTCGATAACGCCCAACTTGCGCTAGACCTTGAGGCTATTTACGGCGCCGCAACCACGGTTGACCCCTTAAGCATTGGCGGTGCCATGGCTAATGACAACGAGATCAATAAGCTCATGCTGGAGATTGTCGCTGTTGGTGAGCGCCACGGTATTCGCTTCCCTCGTGCCTTCGCTCTGTTGCTGAAGCAAATGCTTTACTTTGATAGGTATATTCGTATTTTGGCGCCTGATATGAATCTTTTCGACGATGATCGCATCAGCTTTCTTGGCGATGACAGTGGTGGTCATAAACTGTTGCACTGATTCGCTAACGTGAAGTGATTAAAAAAGCCCGCATCTGCGGGCTTTTTATTGCCTGTATTTTGTACTAGATGTGCAAGCTTACATGTCTGATATAATCTGTTGCAGTTGTGTAACTTTAGTGACAGTATTTGAATATAAGAAATAAGTTTCATACTCATAATAAAAATAGAGCGGCCTTCCAGGGCGCCAAAGGTGATAGCTATGGTCATTCGGCAGCTTCTTATTCTCTCGGCAGTCACAGCACTGCTATCTGCCTGCGATAGTGCACCAAATAGCGTTTCATCTCCTCCTAGCGGCTCTGAAATACAAACTGGCATGGTGTATGACAGTACGGTGGAAGGCCTTGCTTACCGCACCTCAACCCAAAGTGGTATCACTGATACGGGCGGCATATTCACTTATCGTTCTGGCGAGCGTATTACCTTTTCTTTTGCTGGAGTGGATTTGCCTGAGGCGCTAGCGCTGCCTCAAATGAACCCGCGATTTATTTTCGCATCCACGGCCGAACTGGCATCGAGCAATGACAATCGGGTCGTTAACTTTTCACGCTTACTGCAGTCGCTAGATGCCGATGGCAACTCAGCGAATGGCTTGGATATTCGCGAAGCGAGTGCGGCGTTGGCCGAGCGAAATATTGCCCTAAATTTGGCTGTAGAGCCGGATAGCTTTGCTGCTAATAACCCTGCAATTACTACGTATTTGTCTGAGAAAGGCCGAGCTTTAGTCGATGCCGAAGTGGCTAAAGCGCACTTGGCTTGTAGTGAGCAAGATGTGGCTGAGGGCCGCACACCAGATGGTATTTGTGACGGTAATACGCCTGCTTTATCGGCTAGCGATATCAGTATTCTTGAGGGTAATAGCAGTCATGTCATCAGCATGACATTTACCTTGTCGAGCACTTCGGCTGTGCCTGTGTCATTCGCCTATACGACTCAAGCAGCAACAGCTACTGCGGGCGATGATTTTGTTGATGCTGCAGGGGTAATAACGTTTCCTGCAGGAACACGTAATCAAACACTCGCCATCACCATTTTGGGCGATATTGCTCCTGAGGATGATGAGTTTTTCACTGTTAAGCTCAGTCAAGCTACGGGCTTAACACTGGTTCGTGACTCAATACGGGTCACTCTCCGTGATGATGATACGGTGGCGACACCTTTGCGTATTTCGGCGCAGCCCCTACTGGTCAATGAAGGCAGTGGCGGAGGCTTTACTCAGGCGATGTTGCGGATTGAGCGCCAAGGTGCACTGGATCAAGCGGTAAGCATTCGTTTGGTGAGTCGCGATGAGGGTAGTGCGCTGGCCCCTAGTGATTATGAGGCGATTAATCGCGAGGTGATCATCCCCGCAAATGACACGTCGATTTTAGTGCCACTGAAAATTGTTGCCGATGACGCCGTTGAGAATGATGAAACCTTCCTGATCGATATCACCAGCGTGAGCCCGCAAGCACAAATTATCGGCTCGCCAGTGCGAGTGACTATTGCCAATGATGATGTGGCTACAAGTCGTTCGCAATTGAGTATTGCTGATGGCAGCATTCAAGAGCCCGAAAGTGGTACTGCGCCTCTGCTAGTGACTGTCACTCGCTCTGGTGCTGCCAATAGTGCGGTAACCGTGCGCGTGAAAAGTGAAAATGGTAGCGCCGAGGCAGGCACAGACTATCTGGCGGTCAATCAACTATTAAGCTTCCCCGCAGGTGTCCTGACGCAGTCGTTTAACGTCACTATTAATGCCGATGCGATCAGTGAGCCGACGGAAACATTTACGCTACGTCTGAGTGAGGCGAGCAATGCAGATATTGCTGTTGGTGAAGCAATTATTAGTATTTTGGATCAGCCGCCAATAGCCGTTGCACCGACTATTACGTTGACTGATCGCTCGATTACCGAGGGCGACACGGCGCGTAACGAAACATTTACGCTTCAGCGTAGTGGTGATGTATCGCTGCCTAGTTCGGTGCGAGTGAGTGTGTTGTCACGAGCCGACGATACGGCGACAGCTGGTTCTGATTACGTGGCGTTAGATCAGCTCGTGCATTTCCCTGCGAATGCTAGCTCCGAAAGCATTGTTGTGCGTATTTTAGGTGATGACATTGTGGAGGCGAATGAAACATTTTCGCTTTTGCTCAGTAGCCCAACAAATGCCACTCTGGCGCGAACGGCAGCTCGCATCACGATCATTGATGATGACAATGCGGCGCTTCCAAGCCTGAGTTTACTGCCGCTAGAGCCAGTAGCTGAAGGCGACTCTGGGCTGAATGTGGTTAATGTGATTGCACAGCTGAGTGAGGCCAGTACCCAAGCGATTACGCTGACGTACTCACTTGAGGATGGCTCTGCCACTAGCCAGGGCCAACGCCGCGACTTTGATCCAGTGCAAAACTCGCAAGTGACTATCCCTGCCGGTGCAACACAAGGCTTGCTGCCAATCACTATTCGCGGCGATGCCTATGAGGAGCGCGATGAGACACTGACGGTGGTTTTGAACAGTGTCAGTGGTGCGCGATTAGGCACTAGCAGCCAAGTTATTACCATCAAAAATGATGAAGAGGCCAAGCTTCTGCAAGTCGGTGCAGCATCGCGTTCAGTAGCGCCGACGGATGAGCAGGTGGCAGGTCAAATGGAGGCTTATCAAGGTGGCGAGCGTCTTCAGCGCTTCCATTTAGGTGGTTATGGTTTTGGCCCATTCCAGTTAGTGCCAGGCTTCGGACCTTTCCCTGAGCTCACCTTTGGTGATGCACCAGTGTCCATTTCTAATGCGCCAGCGGGAGCCTCTTGTTTTAGTCATGAGTTGACCGCAGCGAAGCGTACCGAGTTGCATTGTGATGATGAAATCTCGGTGCGAGTCATGGTTATTCTTGATCCAAAATCCAGTGAGCGTGTGGCCTTTGTCACAGTCGATGCCATTGGTGCCGGTAACTTAATTCAAGATGCTATGCGTGCGGCAGTAAATAAAGCTAGCTGTGACGCAGGTGCTTGCATTCTGCCGCGCAATGTCTTGTTTGGTCAGACTCATACACATGCCGGTGCCGACTTGCAGGGCTTGTGGGGTGGTGTGCCGCGTGAGTGGATTAATGAGAAGTTGCTCGCCGGTGCTGCTGCCTCAACGATTGAGGCGATTGCGCAGTCACGGCCCGCGCAGCTGTCTATGTCGCGTAAAACAGTGCAGTTTAATAACTATCGTCGTCCGCAATATCGTGATGCCAAACATCATCAGACCGACAAAATTGCCACCTTGTTGATGGCAAAGGCTGATGATGCGGAGCCGGCTAGCAGTAGGCTATTGGCGAGCATGATGCAGTACTCGGCTCACCCCACTAGTGTCGGTGCAAATGACTATAAAATCCCTGGCGGCGAAGGAGAAGTGCTGCGTTTACCGCACCCAGACTATCCGTTGGGTTCAACGCGCGAGTTAGAGGCGCGCTTCCAAGGTACGGCGCTATATTTTAATGGCCCAATTGCTGACGCTTCACCTAGTGGCTCAACTGATGGTGCCACTGGCGATACCGTTTATGATCGCGTGCGTGCTCGAGGCAAGAACCTTGTCGATGCAGCACTTAATGATTTGGCTGCTAGTGCTGTTGCCATTGACCCTGTGCTGGAGGCGCGTAGCGCTGAAGCCATCTTGCCTGTCACCAACCCCTTGTTTCTGGGCGTAGGCCTGATAGGTCAGTTCAACGGTTACTATCAATTTAGCCAACTACCTTTCAGTGATATTCCGGGGCTAGATCAAATTCCAGCCGCGATTATTGAGGCCTTTGAGGGTGTGCAAAACCAGCTGCCACAGCCAGCACCCATGGCTCGTACCTATGTCAGTCGTGTCAGTCTGGGTACTAAAAATTCGGCTAACCCACTACAGAACCGCCTAGAGATTGTCACCATCCCTGGTGAGGCGACCGGTAGTTTTGGTCGTTATATTCGTGGCTTGGCGGAGGACTCTCCTGACGGGGAGCCGCTGAAGACGCAAACCATGCTGCTGGGGCTGACGCAAAATAGTTTTGGCTACATTATTCCTGAGGATGAGTTTAGCTATGTCGACCCTACGGGGGATGTTGTTGGCTATGAGGAAATTGTTTCTTTAGGGCCACTGACAGCACCTTTATTGCGCCTGCAAGCTTATAACCCGCTCTTTGATGTGGCTCCAACCGATCCACGTAACCTACCTCCAGCGCTTACAGATTGTGCGATTGCTTGGGATTTCGGCTCTTGCATCCTCGGTATTGGTCTGGATCGATTCATGCAGCTGCTAGGCCTTTCTAGTACTTTTGGTGATCTAGCAGAAACCGTTGCTGATGGCTGCCATGAAGTGGCTGGCCCATTAAGCCCAGCGTGTATTGTTTTTGATGGATTGGCTGAGCTGTTTGCAGTCATTCCAGATGTTCCGGCTTTTCCAGGCGTGCCTGGCGATGGTGGCGATCCATCAGCTCCCTCATTGGCAGCGCCAGCAGAGTTAACGCTATTGCCGGAAATCTTAAAGGCTCAAGCGACAGGCTGTGACTTTATTGATCCCGCCGCTTGCTTGTTGCCATTCCCTAACAACCATTTCACCAAGGCAGTGGCGAGCAACGACACCGGCATTCAGGTCAATATCAACCCACTAGCGCCGCCGCGCAATATTGCTGGCCGTCCTGTTGATGTCAGTGATCAGAATCGAGCTGACGGCTTCTCGCCAGGCCAAGCAATTATATTGCGCGTGCCAGGCTTGGATTTGGATCAAACTGCTAATGCGCGGCCAGTACCTCGCCTTGGTAAGCCGGGTGCAGGACAGGCTTCTGGTGTTGCAGCACAGGCGATGTCAAATAGCCTGCGTGCTAACTCCGCAATCATTATTTGGGATGCGACGGCTAAAAAACGTCATCTCGTTTGGGCGGAAATAGATAATAATCGTACGCGTTATACGCCCTGTGATTTGCCTGGGCCTGTGCAGACTGTGGCTGAATTGGCAGACTCTGCCGAGTTGGCATCTGCAATTCAAACCTTCCGCGATGGCTGTAATGGTGCGGCTAAACCACTAGTGTCACTAGTGGATGGTGTTGATCCAACAAGTGATCCAGGGCCAGCATTAATGATTCGCCCAGGCATTAACTTTGAGGAAGGGCACCGCTACATAGTGGCTCTGCGTGACTTAAGAGACGCAAATGGTGATGTCATTGCTTCAACAGCAGGCTTCTCTCTCTGCCGAGATACTAGCGATAGCCCTCTTCGTGCTATTCCTGTTGTGGGTAAGCGTTGCGGTGAGCTTGACGCTATTTTTGCTGAGCTTGAAAGCGAGGCAGCAATTGAGCGTAAAACGCTGTATAGCGCTTGGGACTTCACAGTGGCCAGTGAGCGTAGCCTAACTGGACGTATGCTAGCGATACGTGATGCCACCCTTAAAGGTAAGCTGCCTAGCTTCGCTATCGATAGCGTGCAAGATAATGCCTTTAATGCCGGTAAAGATGACTGCACCACGGCGGGCAACACGGATAACTGCATTGCCCGTGTGATTAAAGGCAAAATTACCGTGCCTAACTTTATCGACAAGGCGCAACTTCCAGCCGATCAGTTAAGTGCTTTGCCGGATCTACCTTTGGGCCCGCTAAGTACTAGTGACTTAGGCTCTGGGACGCTTGACCGGCAAATTGGCGGGCGCTTCTATTACGGTATAGAAAACCCCTTCCCCGGCCCATATGACGTGCCAAAGCCATTCCCGCTTCAGCCGACTGTGGATGTGCCATTTACCTGCCATATTCCGCGCGCGGCGTTTAGTGGCAGCACGACTGCCACTGACAATGCCAGCTACGATGTGCGGCCTTCACGAGTATCGCTCTATGGTCACGGCTTGTTTGGCAGTCAAAATGAAGTTGGGCAAGGCCAGCTGAGACGCTTCAGCAATGAGCATAACTACACGTTCTGCGCGCTTGATTGGGTTGGCATGTCCGGTGCTGGAGATGTCATCAATGCCCTCACGCTGCTGCTAGATATGTCGAATTTCCCGACGTTATCTGATCGTGTGCAGCAGGGCATTTTGCATTTTGTCGCGATGGGACGCTTACTGAAAGATCCTAATGGTTTGATCACAGATTCGGCCTTCCAAGCACCTGATGGCCGACCATTAATCGATAACCGCGATATTTTCTACGATGGTAATAGCCAAGGTGGTATCGATGGCGGCGTAGTTGTGGCGGTGTCACCTGATATCCATCGCGGCGCGCTCGGCGTGCCGGGGATGAACTACAGCACGCTCTTGCAGCGCAGTGTCGACTTCGATGGCTATGCGCGTGTGTATTACCCATCCTATCCCAACACCATTGATCAGCAGCTGACTTTAGGGCTGGTGCAGATGTTGTGGGATCGTGCTGAGAATAATGGTTACGCCCAGCATTTAGGTGATGGCGTGAGTACTGTCATGCTCGATGGTCAGCCCATTACCTTGGGCGAGCCTAATCACACACTGCCTGATCTTGATGGTCAGCCATTGCCTCCCAAAAATGTCTTGCTGCACCCAGCATTTGGTGATCATCAGGTCAGCATGACTACTGCTGAGGTCATGGCGCGAACGATCGGTGCCGACAACGTTGATGTTTATTATCAGCGCGTAGCTAAGTGTGCTGCGGGTGATGTTAGCTTTTGTGTTATCGATCGCAATGCCTTCTTGGCTGATCGCTACCCCGATACCGAGCCATACTTCGGTTTGCCATTGAGCATGCCGTCGAAAGCTGGCTATGGCGATGGCATGGGGTCGGCCATGATTGTCTATGACGGTGGTAAAACTCCGACACCACCTGCTGACAATACGCCACCGTTTGCCGGTGAGGATCCGCATGAGTACCCACGTAACAGCATCAGTGCGCGCTGCCAGAAGGCCCGATTCATGCGTACGGATGGCCGTATTATTTACACCGATTTGCTGAGCCTGCCAGCGAACTGTCCGGTGACAGATGGTCAAGAGCAACCGTTTACTGGCGATGCACCTGCGCTTGTTCCGGGCTCAGATGGCGGTGAGCCTCCTGTTGTAAGCGATTACGAGCCTGACTACGGCACCGGTATTATCGGTGCTATTGCTAAGTTCACTGCCTCTCTTAACAACGCGCTAATGGCTTTGTTGAGTGGAGATCCAGCGACTGCAGGCGAGCAATTTATTGCCGCTATGACGGGTCTAGGAGAGAGCTTTGCTAGTGTGTTGGCTGGCGATGACAGCTTGATCGCCGCTGGCAGCAGCGCTGCCGGTGCCGGTAGCGACCCAGTCGCTATTTTCGATCGATTTATGGATGGTGTTGGCCGCTTTATTGGTCTGCAGGACGACCCTATCACGGCGCTAACCAGCATAAAGCCAGCTCGTCATACAGAGGCGGTGGTGATGACTGGTGCTCAATTGCTCGGTTGGTCTACATTGCCAGCCGTTGGCCAAGGCTTTCCTTATCCATCAGGGGCAAATATTACCGGGCAGTCTGCAGAAACAGAGGCATTGTCGGCACTCAATGTTCTGCGCGATCCATTGCGTATTGGTGAGGTCCGAGATGCACATAACGGCGTGTTTATTTATCCCATCATTCCAGAGGCGCAAGTCCCTGTATTAGTGCCGGTTGAAGAGATTGCTGCTTACAAATGGAATGGTTTAGGTTTCGAAGAAATACCAGTACAAGTTGATGAGAAATTTACCTTCTTCTTGGCAAACTCGGGATCAACATTCTCTGTCTACTCAGGCACCGACCCTGAGCTTACCTATGCTTGGGATATTGAACGTTGGAACCCTGTGGATGATCGTGAAGAGAAAAATAACACGACAAAAACCAATCCTAACGTCTGCAACGCAGTGTACGAAGATCCAAAAAAAGACCCAGTTCCTGGTTTGGACATGGATGATGAAGTGGTCTTTATGGCCAGCGATGCCGGCAAAATGGCACCTCCAGGTGCACTGCCATCGGGCGTGAAGAAGACACAGATGGTGCGACTGATGGATGTTGCTGATCCTGTTGCTGAGCGTGTGGTTTACCTTGTGCAAAAAGAAGGTGGGTCTTCATTCAAGGGCCAGCATTACGTTAAGTTCAAGCGCAACGCAAATGCTGATCAGTGGATCGATAAGAGCTTTTTTAATCGAGATGATCCTGAAGCTCTAGGTGTTAGCAATACTAGTTATGGCCAAAACCTAAAAGGTAAGGTTTGCCCAAATGGCAGCCCAGAAACGGCGAAAGAGTCTGATGACCGTTTTGCTCGTGATGGCGTAGTAGTGTCCACCGATACTTATCGTTGGGAGGCTACAGGGCGTTGGATGGTGCGCGATATCCGTATCAAGGCGCCAGGTACAGCGAAGCCAGACTGGACGACTATCAAAGACTCACGGCCTGACCTTATCGATCGTTGGAAAGGTAGGGCTTTTCAGCAGTCACCGGACTCAACTATTTCTTTGGTTGGCTTCGAAGATGAGCAAGTGAACTGGGAAGCTAACTCCGTGATCTTGGGTGAGCGTTGCGGGCCTGTGCGCTGTATGCGTGAGGTTTGGGGGGCTGACTCAGGTACTAACGTAACGAAAACTGAAGTGTTTTATCGTGATGCCATTAGTTATCGTTACCTCATTCGTGTGCATCCGATTCCGCCCGATGGCCTCTACACTAGCTGGGACTACAATCGTAGTGCGATGATCCCAACGGCGGCGGAGCGAGCAGCTGGCGTGAAGGCTGGTCGCTACTACACGGTGCTGCGCCCACAAGGCGTGCCTATTGATGGCATAAACGATGATATCGGTCAGATCGATGCTATCGCGCCGATACCATTTGTTAACCAATGCATCACGGTTGATGGCCCTAAACCGCCGAATGCCAATGGTCGCTGCCCGCTATTTTTAGATGTTGCCGATGCTACATTTAATCTGCCTTTAGCCTTTAGTAACTGGGAGCAAATATCTGGCAAGGGTGATAGTGGCTCTATGGTCTATACCTTCCAGATGACAGGGGCTACGTCCTTAGCCAATCCGTTGGTTGTGCCATTTTATCGTGATGATGCCTGTCTTGATGACGGCACCGGCGATGATCCTGTCGCACGTCCATTCCCCGGCGAGGATTCATCTGATCCACGTGTGGTGAATGCGTACAAAGACTTAAATGGGGATGGCAAGGTGACATGCGATGAGCGCCAAGGTGCTTATGGTGCCAATGGCATTCATTACTTCGTCACTCATGACAGCGATAACGCCTTCTTGCCACTGTCTACAACTGAAGTAGACGGCACTCAATGGCAGATTATGGTGCCGACTGCGCAACCGAAGAATGTCGGTGATGCCTATGCCAATACCATACGGATTCCATTGATTCCGCTTGTTGTTCCTATCCCTAGCTTGCCCTCACTACCGAGTAGGTAAAGGGTGTAGATAAGAAAAAAGCCCGCATCTGCGGGCTTTTTGCTGCTTAAAAACTAGTTGTTTTCAACGACTTTAACAGGCCAGAGCAAGGTCATTGGCCGCTGCTTCAATTGCTGCAAAATCTCCTTTAGCAGAGGCCACCAAAGGCGAAACTTCACGCCGCGAGACTTCAGCGCCAACATCAACGCCAAGCTGAAGCTTACGCCCAAGTTCACCAGGCCGATGATGGCAATGCCAACACTGCTAACCACTATTACTTGCCAGCTCAAGGCGAAATCGAAAGCTACTAAGGCGTAGGCGAAGTTGGCGGTAGAGAAGGCGATATGGCGAATATCTAAGGGTAGCCCGAATAAAAAGCCGACGGTGCCCATGCTGCCGAGCATGATGCCGAAGTAGAAGTTGCCGGCTAAAGCGCCTAGGTTATGGTGCAGATACTTTGTGATACGTTCGCGGCGCTGTCGCGACATCCAGCGCAAAGCACGATGCGCCGTAATGCGTTCGGGGATGCGAGAGTAGACCGCTTTATTGTCGTAATAGCCGGAAATAATCCCCGACAAAAATAGGAAAAACCCGGCAATCGCTGCGTGAAAAATAGCGAGGCTATCAATCGGGCTAAGGTCATGTAGCAAATGATCAGCTTTGGCTGGGCTGATGGGGAAGTCGCCAAACCATTGCCACATCATGCCGACGGCAAGCGCAATCGGAAAGGCGACGCCGACATTACCAATAATGGCAATGAACTGACTACGAAACACATCTATGCAGAGTTTGGCGAGGTCGCCGAGATGTTTCTCTGGGCGGTGTGTACTGATTTGCTCAACACTTGAAGCCAGATGCGAAGCAGTCATTGCCGGCTGTTTGGTAGCAATAGTGCCGTGCAAGACATGAATAAGCATGAAGCCAAACGAGTAGTTAAGACTGTAAATAAATGCTTGCCCTAGCGGCGCTAGAGCGAGGCGAGTAGAAAAAATCTTCAGCAACGCCATAAACGCAACAATCACGCCGGCACGACCGGCTGAGCGCCACATATCAAAAAAGCCTGCACGCGTAGAGGTGACGTAGTGGTCGCCGGTTTCGCTGGCGTGTTCGGTGACGTTGCGCGCGAGCAGTTCGGTATTGCGCGAGAGCAGCGCTCGTAGGCTGTGGCTGTCGGCCTCGCTGCGGCTCATTTGTTTGACAAACTTAGCAAGGAGCAACGGGTGTGATGCGGTGTCGCCGGCAATAAAATCTAATAGCAGCTCCATGCGAGCCAGTGCTTGCTTCATGCGCACGATAAGATAGGTCAGGCTAATACTGACGCCATTTTGTTCAGTTAAGCGCTTAACTTTGCGTGTGAGCTCAAGGCATTGATCCATCAAAACTTGCATCTGGCGATGGTCGATGCCGTCCTCACGAAGCTCTTGTAGCAGCTCGCGCTGATGCCTAACAAAGCGCTCGGTTTCGTTGCTGAGCGCCATAAACGGCGACTCAAAGGACTCCACGGCAGGATATTTACGCACAAGTTCAGGCTCAAGACCCATTGCGCAAACTCGATGCGCGAGCACGCGTAAGGCATCAAGCTGCTCAAGACGAGTATGGCGTAGCACTGTTTTCGGGTGTGACCCAGAAAGCAGCATTTCAAACACGCTAGCCCACAGCTCATCAGGCACAGCTTCAATCCAGTCGGCGTCACGACCGCGACGAATCAGGCGCGCGAAGGCCTCATCGAGATATTTGTCGTCGCTAACGGGCGGCAAAATATGCTCGCCAATGCGCCGCCAAAAGCCCGCCGATAAGCCTTCGCTGCTCAGAATGCCGGTGTCGGTATAAAGATTAATTTGGCGACGACCGGCCAAGAGTGTATCGATATAGCGCTGAAGGCCGGCGCGTAATTCGGGGCGGCGACTGAGCAGCTCGAGCAGAGCACCAAAGGATTTATTGATGTCATCAAGGTTGTCGGGGCTGCTTGGGCGTAGCTGTTTGAGCAGTCGACCCAATGGGCGAAAAACGCCTACTTCTGGGTTGCGAGTTATCTCTTCTAAAATCTCTGTCAACATCTGATGGCGCTCATGGGGCCATCAGATGGCTAACAGCCCATATTAGTATGATTGGGTTTCATGCCTTAGAAGAGGGCGCGGAAGGCCCTCTTAAGGGAATGGATTTAACCAGTGAATGGCTGCGGCGAATGCGAATCGGTGCGAGCAATGAGCGCAGCGCAATGCGATTTTTATAAGCCAGGAAGAGCACGATAAAACCCAGTATCAGCCCGAACCCAATAAAGGCAGTCAAATAGAGCAGGAAGAAATCGTAGCTCATAATAGAGATCCTGTCGTAGGGTCGATGCGAGCGTTCAGTGCTTGGGATAAGTGTTCTGAGTAATCAGTGTAGCCAACAAACTCAGCGTTGTAGCGAATTTTTTCTAGTGTTTGACCAATCTCATTCGCTAAGACGATGATTTCATAGAAGGCGAATAAGGAGCCGACCTCCATTTTAAACAGCTTGCCCATCAATGTATCGACGTCTGAGGCCGGGCAGGCAAACAGGAATAGGTATAAATACTGGTTGTCGTTAGTGATAAAGATGCCGGGGCGATCAGGCCTAAAGGCGTCGAGAGCTGTCAAATGCGGGCAGTCCGAGCGTAGGGTGAGTCGCACGATAACGCTATCGATATTGGTGTTGGTGCTAACGCGCATGAACTCTTCGGCGGTGATGGCGAAGTCGATGGGCGTTTGATAGCCAACACTTTCAGTGGGCTGGGCACTGGCAAAGAATTGATCGAAGTCTGGCTCGATGACGCGCCAAAACCACTGACCTTTTAGTGATGAAATTACGCGAAAGCATTCGGATATTTCTAAGTCGCGGCGCAGCAGGCGTGTGGCGCCCATATAGTAAAGCTGCATTTCCTGCTGATAATTTAATGTGTCATCGACTTCGTGAATGACGATTTTCAAGCGCCGGCCACAGGCAATACGTAGCTTATGAACTTGCCGCGCGAGCACTTCAAATGCCTGCATTTCATAGTGATCAAGGATGACTGTGGCGGCAATGGCAGTCTTAGTGACTTCGTCCATGAGCTCGGCGGTATCATCAAAAATCTCCCAGTTAACTGGAGTACTTTGACCAAAGCGCGCAGGGTTCCAACAGCTGAGTACTCGATGCGCATCTTCGGCGCCACGCAGATTGTTTTCGGGCTGCTGGTGCAGGCCAAGTGTAAATAGCCTGCCATCTTGGCGAGAGCCCATGCCGTAGCGTGCATCCTCGAGAACGGTATTGGATGCGCGCCAATGATTGATGCGCCAGGTCATGCGATTATCATCACGCATGAGGCCGGCAAGGCCATCGAGCTCTTTGCTATGGCGCACTAGCACGGGCCAAATATGAGTCTCTTCGGCCATGATAAAAACGCCGGTGCAACGATGGTGACGATGCCATTCGCGCAAAATGCCGAGTTGGCGCAAGTTGGAGCTGCGCACTTCGGTAGCAAGCAGGCCACCAGCATTAAGATAAATAATGCAGTCAGCGCTCTGCGCCTTTTGAGCTTCTAGGCTTTCGAGGAAATCCCAAATATTACGAGATGGCTGGCTTAGCACTAGTGAGTCGATCTGCATGAGCGCGATGGCTGAAGAGTCTTGCTCATGGTCGCGAGCTAATGCCGACATTGGTGCAACCAACGATTGCGCATGCGGCGAGCAGAGCACGAGCCGGCTGCCTTGCTGCAAACCGTTGGTTAATGTGTCGATGGCCAATGGCGTAGTGGCTTGGCTGCTGGGTAGCGTGACGGCATAGAGCCCGCCTTGCAGCATCTCTGCGGCTTCGGCAGGCAGGCCTTCAATACCAATTGAGCAAGGCACATAAGTAGAAAGAATAGAGCGTTCAGCTTTTTGCTCACGGCTACTGAATAAGCCGAACATATCAAAGGCCATCACAACTCCTGCAAAAAGACAAAAAAACTCTCGTATATCCAGTATATAGTGAAACTATATTATTACGGTTGTCGGATTAGCGACGTTGTGTTGAGGATTGTTTATGCGAGTCGTGTCGTTGTTTTCACGAAAAGGCGGAGTAGGTCGCACGGTATTCGCGGTTAATCTTGCTGCCATTTTGTCTGAACAGGGTCTCAAGGTCGCTGTCTTAGAGCTTGATCCGCAAAATACTGTCTCGCAACACTTCGATGGCTTTAATGAGCAAACAATAGGCTGGGCACACACACTGCTAGATGCTAGCGAGCCTTCTGCAATTACCAATAAAAGCTATTGGTCGCCACGTGAAAACCTGCGTGTTTTCCCCTTTGGCAAAATCACCGCAGCGCAGCGTAAAGCCATTGAGCATCATTTGGACGAGCAGCCAAACTGGCTAGAGCAGGCGCTGCAGTCGCCTGTTTTTGATGGCGTCGATGTTTTATTTATCGATACCCCGAGTGGCTTTAATGCCTACAGCGATCACGCAGAGCGCGTGGCGACATCGGCATTATCGATTTGGTTATGCGATGCCGCCTCGCAAAAAGCATTTACGGGCAGCGATGTTCGAGTGCTGCCAAGCGGCTGTCAGCATCGTCATATCCTCAACCAAATCAATGCCAGTAAAAGCTCGCGGCGCGAGCTGCTTAAAAGCTGGCGCGAACTCGTTGGTGAAGAGCTGTTGCCTTTGCCAATACATCAAGACGAATTGGTTTCTGATGCTCTGCTTGAGGGCACAACGGTGGTTTGGTTTGCCAGTTTCAGTCAGGCAGCGCATGACTTATTAGGCTTAGCAAACTGGATGCGTAGTGAGTGGCTCAACGATGCGTGAGCAAGATAGCGCTGTGGCGCCGCGCTGGGTTGATCACTGGAGAAATCTGCCAAACCTAAAGTGGTGGTGGCTATTTGTCCTGCCTGCAGATCAGCGCAAAGCCATCCCTATTCTTGATAGTTTAGCGCTACGACTTCGCGCGTGGGTAGCGTCGCAGCTAGGTGTTGAGCAGCCAGCGCCGATGCATTTATGGCTATGGCGCGTATTCGTGCTGCCACAGGCTTATCAATACCAAAACACGAAATCTCTGCTGCAGTTTATGGCGCGAGGTATAGGCCACCTTAAGCGACTCTGCCAACAGCTCTGGGCACCCATGCAATCGTGGCTAGATGCTCGCGTTGATCGCGCAGCTTTGGGTAAGCGTCTCGATGGCCTAGCGCTAACGCTGCCAACAATGACGCTGAGTTTGCGGCTGTTAATTGCCTTCGTTTGCTTGCCGTTACTCGGCCTAATTGTCAGCACACCTCTGCAACCTCTAGATCAAGCTTTGTTCGCCATCTTAATGATCGGTCTGGCTATGTTTGCGCGACAGATGCCGGGTAAAACGGCGCGCGTGTTTCTGCTCACCTTGTCTTTAGTGGCCACGCTGCGCTACCTCTGGTGGCGAGTGACTGCGACCATGCCCGTGGGCGAGCCCGTCGATTTATTTTTCGCGCTTATCTTGTTTGCTGCCGAGCTGTACGCGGTCACTATTTTACTTCTGGGCTACTTCCAAACGGCTTGGCCATTGAATCGTGAGGAAGCGCCGCTGCCGGCCGATCGCAGCGAATGGCCGAGTGTTGATATTTATATCCCTACCTATAACGAACCCTTGAAAGTGCTGCGCCCCACTGTGCTGGCGGCCTTGGGCCTGGATTGGCCGGCGGATAAATTATCGATATGGGTATTGGATGATGGTCGCCGTGACAATATTCGACGCTTCTGCGAAGAGGCCGGCGTTAACTACCTGATACGGCCCAATAACTTCCATGCCAAGGCCGGCAATTTAAACCACGCCCTGCAATACAGTACGGGCGACTACATCGCTATTTTTGATTGCGACCATATTCCTACGCGGCCATTTTTACGCTCAACCATGGGCTGGTTTTTGAAAGACCCGAAGTGTGCCGTAGTGCAAACGCCGCACCATTTTTTCTCGCCTGACCCCTTTCGCCGCAACCTCGGCATGAAAGACGGCGAGCCGGCGGAAGACATGCTGTTTCATGGTTTGCTGCAGGATGGTAATGACTTTTGGAATGCGACTTTTTTCTGCGGTTCGTGCGCAGTCATTAAGCGTGGGCCGTTGCTTGAGGTCGGTGGTATCGCGGTAGAAACGGTAACCGAAGATGCGCATACGGCATTGAAGCTGCATCGCCTAGGCTATAACACAGCATTTATCAATAAGCCTCAGGCTGCGGGCTTGGCGACGGAAAGTATTGCTGGTCATGTCGGCCAGCGCATTCGTTGGGCGCGCGGCATGATTCAAATTTTCCGCACCGATAACCCCTTGCGTGGCCCCGGCCTGACATGGGCGCAGCGGCTTTGCTATACCAGCTCCATGCTGCACTTTTTATATGGCATCCCGCGCCTTATTTTTCTGCTCGCACCGATGGCCTATCTATTCTTTGGCCTGCATTTGATTGCCACATCGGCCGCCGCCATCTTGGCTTATATTTTGCCTCAGCTCATACATGCCAACTTGGCCAACTCGCGTGCGCAGGGGCAGCATCGGCACTCATTTTGGTCTGAGGTCTATGAGACGGTGCTGGCGTGGTATATCGCGGTGCCAACAACAATGGCATTGATTAACCCCAAGCTTGGCAAGTTCAACGTTACCTCGAAAGGTAGCTTGGTCGATTCGAGCTTTTATGACTGGGGTATCGCCAAGCCTTATTTGCTACTGATTGTGATTAACGTTGCCGGCTTATTTTTTGGTATTGCACGCATACTTTCGCCAGAAAACGGCGAGATCGGCACGGTGCTGCTAAACGTGTTTTGGGTACTCTACAACTTAGTCGTGCTCGGCGTTGCCATGGGTGCTTCTCGCGAAAGCATGCAGCTACGTGTGTCGCCACGGGTCAATGGCGAGATGTCGATAGTGCTCTATCGCATTGGTGATCAGGCCATTCGAGCGAAGTCTTTAGACTATTCAATGACAGGCCTTGGTGTGATCTTGCCTGATGGCATTGAGCTAAATGACGGCGAACATATTCGAGTACTTCTACCTTCTGACGAAGATGAGATGGCCTTTAATGCACAGGTCATGTGGCGCGCTGGCCGCCGTGTTGGTCTGCGTTTTGAAAACCTAACATTGCGCGATGAGGCGAATTTGGTGCGTTGTACATTTGCCCGTCCTGGTGCGTGGTATGCCTCACCAGTAGTGGGTGATAATGCTTGGCAAAGTCTCACACGCATTAATAAATTGTGCTGGCACGCGTACGGCCAGCTGTTTCAATTGATTCCTGCATTTTGGCGCTCGCGCCGAGTGCGCCATATAACTTCTGCTGTGGAGCGCCCATGAACCTTACGCGCCTCGTTTCATCAACAACGTCCATGACTGCTTTGCTGGCGGTCCTGCTTTGCGCCACCGGCGTGCAGGCAGCATCTGTGGCAGATGCTTCTGAGCAAGAGGCCCAAGCTGAGCAGGGCTTCACTCCTACTGCCCGCAGCTACGCAAGAAGCTTTAGCGAGATGGGCGCGGGCAGTTACGAGCTCATCGGCCTCAATAATAATGCTTACTTGAATGTGGGTGTGCGCGCCGACGAAGTGGTCGAGTCGGCCACTTTAGAGCTCAATATGAGCTACTCGCCAGCCATGCTCGAAGGCTTGTCGCACTTCAAGGTTTATCTAAACAATGAAGTGGTTGGGATTATTCCTCTGCCAAAACAAACATCGCCCGAGCCGGTTGTGCAGCGACTGAATATCGATCCTCGCTATTTCAGCGACTTTAACCAGCTGCGTTTATCTTTGGTCGGGCATTACACCTTGGGCTGCGAAGACCCTGCACACACTAGTTTATGGGCCAATATCAGCAAGGATAGCCGTTTATTGTTGAAGGTCTCTCCGGTGACATTACCGAATGACTTGGCTTTATTGCCGGCGCCATTTTTTGATAAACGCGATAATAGGCGCCTGAACCTGCCATTTGTTTTTAGTGCCCAACCTAGCACTGACACTCTTGCGGCTGCGGGCATTGCAGCGTCGTGGTTTGGTCAGTCTGCCGATTATCGCAGCGCGCGCTTCCCGGCAACGATCAATAGTTTGCCTGCTGGCCATGCGGTGATTTTTGCTAAAAATGGTGACCGTATTCGTGGCTTAAATTTGCCATCGGTATCTGGGCCGACGATTGATATTATTTCAGCGTACAAGCGCCCAGCAGTGAAGTACTTAGTTATTCGCGGCCGCGATGGTGGTGATTTGCGCAAGGCCGCTCAAGCGCTGGCTTTGGGTAATGTTTTGATGAGTGGCTCGCAGGCACAGATTCGCTCCGTCGATTTAGGTAAGGCACGCCTAGCCAATGACGCGCCTAATTGGGTGCGGACAACCAGCCCGATTCGCTTTGCTGAGTTGATTAAAGAGCCTTACGAGCTGCAGCGTAGTTATGCCAATCGCGACCCGATTCGCCTCAATCTACGTCTGCCACCAGATCTCTTTACCTGGCGCGTGCGCGGCATCGATATCGACTTGCGCTATCGCTACACACCGCCTATTAGTCACGATAATTCGCTCTTGGGTGTCTATCTTAATAACCAGCTAGTGACGGCATATCCATTGCTGCCTGGGCAGCAAACGGATGCTAAGCAATTGAACTTGCCCGTGCTTGATGAAGCCAGCATCCAAGCCAAGAAAGTGCTGTCGGCACCGCCATTTTATGTTGGTGTGCGCAACGAATTACAACTGCGCTATCAGCCCGAAGTGTCGAAGAAAAATCTCTGTAGTTCGCCGATCAGCGATAGCTTTGTAGCAGCGATCGATCCAGATTCCACCATCGACTTTTCACGCTATCCGCACTATATCGCCATGCCTAATTTAAGCGTGTTTGCACAGGCCGGCTTCCCTTTCACGCGCTATGCTGATTTGGCACAAACCGCTGTCGTGCTATCGGATAAGCCTAGTGCTGGCGACATTACCGCCATGCTCAATAGTGTGGCTAAATTTAGCGCCACTACTGGTTTTCCTGGCGTGCGCTTGAGCGTGGCAACGGTCTCAACGGTCGATAAAGTCGCCGATAAAGACTTGCTGATTATTGGCAGCCCAGCGGCGATTGAAATACGCACGCAGTGGATCCCTGGTTTGCCGTCTTATATGACTCGTGTCATGCGCGTGCTCAGAAGCTCGCAGGCGCAGACAGATGCCGAGTCGAGTTGGCTAACAGCGCAGGGCGACCCGATTGCTCGTCGCGACATTACCGTGATGCTCTCTGCTAATGGCGAACATAGTGCGCTGACCAGTTATCAATCGCCAAAAAGTCCAGGTCATACGTTAGTGGCGCTACATGCGACTAGCAATGACAGCCTGCAAAAGCTCTTCGATGCCATGGACAGAAATGAGCTCGCCGAGCGTATGCAGGGCGATGTGGCCTTGGTTAATGGCGAGCAGGTCGATAGCTTCCGTACCCAGAAGATTTATCACGTTGGCCATTTGCCAGTCATGACGCGGATGTGGCTGGTGTTCTCGGGGCAGCCAATTTTGCTCGCAATCGCCTCCATCGTTTTAGGTTTGTTTGTTGCCATGCTGATGTTCTTTGGCTTGAACTATCTCGCCAAACGCCGATTAGTGAAGTGAGCGCCTGATGTGGCGCGTACTTCTACTTTCGCTGATGGCCGCGCTTAGCGCCTGCGCCGGCTCGCCACCAAGCACGGTGCCGAGCGCGGCTGGCAGCGCCATCGCCGCCAGTGATGTCTGCACCATTCATCCAGCGTGGACTGGCTTTGTACGTGACTTTATCAGCAGCGATGGCAGAGTGATTGATGCCAGCGTGCCGGAGCAAATCACTACATCTGAAGGCCAAAGCTACGCGCTTTTTTTTGCACTAGTGAATCGCGATCAGGCGCGTTTCGACCAGCTTCTGCAATGGACAGAAAACAACCTCGCTGCTGGCGACTTGCGTACACATTTGCCTGCGTGGTCATGGGGCAAGGCCGATGATGGCCAATGGCGTGTGCTAGATCGCAACGCTGCCAGTGACTCCGATGTGTGGATTGCCTACAGCTTATTAGCCGCAGCCGAATTGTGGCCAAACACACGCTATCGTGAGGTCGGCCTAGCCTTGGCTAAACGCATTATTGAAGCTGAAACCGTAGTGTTGCCGCGCTATGGCCGAGTTTTGCTGCCTGGGCCGACTGGGTTTCATCCGACTGAAGATACATGGCGCTTAAACCCAAGCTACTGGCCGATCAGCGTGCTGCGCGGCTTGGCTGTGTGGACGGAAGATGCAGTCTGGCAGGAGCTAGTGCAAAGCAGCGAAAAGCTCTTGCGCGAGAGTGCGCCGAAAGCCATTTCGCCAGACTGGTTTGTGCTTAATATTGCTACCGGCAGCATTAGCTGGCCCGACAGAGATGGCGATAGCGCCTACAACGCCATCCGCGTGTATCTGTGGCTGGGCATGATGCCGTTTGACGACCCTTTGAGCGCCAGTTTACGCAGCCATTTTGCGCCATGGGCTACTCGCGCAATGAAGCAGGGTTTCATCTCAGATCGCGTACAGACTCAAAGCGCAAAAGTAATTTCGGACCATCACCCCATCGGTTTTGCACAAGCGGCTTTGCCCTATTTGCAGGCGCAAGCTGAGCTTAGCGACAAGGCCGGTTTAGCTGCCATAAGCGCGCGCGCCGAACAGCCTCGCGAAGGCTATTACACCGAAGTGTTGTCGCTCTTTAGCGTGCTATGGCGTGACCAACGTTTTCAATTTCAGCGAGATGGCCGCGTGCAGATCTCATCGGAGTGTTTGTGATGCGCCTACGATCTTTGGCACTTGCCATTGCGACTAGTTCTGCCAGTGTCTTGGCTCTGGCAGCCCCGATCGACACGCAATTGGCTTCGGTGCAGTTATGGCTGGATAAAAACCGTCCCGACTTAGCTGAGCTTGCGCTTGATAAAGCACTGCTCATTGCGCCGACAAATGCTCAGGCGTTATTGCTGCGCGTTCAGCTTGCTTACAGTGCTGACCAGCCTAACCAAGCTAATGCCGCGATTGCGACCTTAGTAAAAGCACATCCAAACTCTTCAGCGTTAGCTCAAGCTCAAGCCTATCGCCGCCTAAGCAGTGGCGATGGCCGCGACTTTGCCACAGCGGAAATTATGGCGCGCACAGGTCGCGGTGAAGCTGCCGTGGTCATGGCTAGGCGTGTCTTTCCGAAAGGCCCGCCAGGCGGCGACTTATCGCTGCGTTACTACCGTTTGCTAGCGAGCGTGCCCGCTTACTGGGCGACTGCCACCGATGGCTTAGCGCAGCTAGTTCGAGACAATCCTGGTCAGCAGCGCTATCGAGAAGCCTTAAATGACATGCTGTCTAGTCCAGAAGGTGAGCGCCGTGCCGAGGCGGCCGCCGAACTAAAGCGGCGCAATGACCCCTTTGTTATTGCGCGTGAGACGGCGCTGCGTGATTTGCAAAATGACCAAACAGGTAGAGCTGAGAAGGCGTTACTGGCCTTGCAGAAGCAGCGTGGCAATGACGCAGCTACTTTAGCCGGCCTTGGTCGCATTCGTATGCGGGAAGGCAGGCATGCCGAGGCGGTAGAACTTTTTTCACAAGCTCTGAAGGCTAATAACCCAGATCTTCGTAGTGAGCTGCAAAGCCTCAAACGCACAGCCACATTTTGGGCTAGCTTGGCGAGCGCGAGAAAGACGCGTGACACGATATCCCTCGATGAGGCTTTAAAGGCTACTTCGAAGGCTTTGGCATTGCAGCCGCATCAGGCCGATGCCTTAAATTTGCGTGCCCAGCTTTTGGCGGAGCAAGGTAATAAAGCTGGCGCTGAGGCTGCATGGAAAGAGGCGCTACGCTTCACGCCAGGCCATGAAGGCAGCTTAAGTAATTATCTGAGTTGGCTGGCACAAGAAGGACGTGTGGCTGAGGCCAGAGCGTTATTGGTTGAGGCCGGTGATAGGCCAGAGCTGCGTGAAACATTGGCGCGAGTGAAAGCAGGCCAGCTTCGTGATGAGGCAGATGCACTGGTTGAGAAAGGTGATTTTGCTGCAGCAGAAAAACGCTTACGTTTAGCTCAGCATGAAGCCCCCAATGACCCGTGGCTTGCTTTTGATTTAGCGAAAGTATTGCAGCGTCAGCAGCGTGGCGATGAAGGTGATGCCGTCATGGCACCATTTGCGAACTTGAACGATGGCTCTAGTGCCTATGCTTATGCGCTGTTTGCTAGCTCACAAGATCGTTTTGATGACGCCGAAGCAGCGCTCGCTGCTGTACCGGAGTCTGAGCTCAACGAGTCCATCGTGCGTTATGCCGATGAGCTGCGCCTGCGTCGCCAGCTGCAAATATTGGCAGATGCGAAAAGCCTGAGTGAGCGTCAAGCAGCTTTTGTACAGGCAGAGCGATTAAGCCAAGACGATCCAGATGCCAGCGCCCAAGTGGCCAAAATACTTATCCAGCGCCCTGATGCAAAACTGCCTAACGGCGTGGAGTGGATGCGTGAGCGTCAAGCAAACGCTGATCCGCAGGCTAGCAACATCGACTGGCAGTTTGCACTCGCCGACGTGCTAATTGCCGGCAACGATCCAGCTGGAGCAACGGTCACACTTGCCCCTTACACAAAGTCGCGTCAAAGCTTAACGAACGCACAAAATAGCCGACTCGGTGGCTTACAAGTCGACTCGTTTTTAGGTCGTGGCGAAATGGCCGAGGCCGCGGGCGATCATGCTCAGGCTTTCCAATGGTTTGCTCAAGCAAGCGAGTTTGAGGGCAAACCGGTCGGCAATCCCAATGCCTTAAGCGTAGAGGTTGAGTTTGCCAAAACCGCGACCGAGCGCGCACTCACACGCAACCAAAAACGCCTTGATGGCTATGTTCACACCGGGCTCATCTATCGTGAAAAATCTGGTGCCGACGGTATTTCCACCACGCGAGTGACAGAAATTCCCACGGAAATTTACTGGCCTATTGGTTATCGCGGCCACTTCATTGGCCATATCGATCAGGTCAGCATTGATGCCGGCACTTTGCCGACAAATTTACGTGATCAAGCGCAATTCGGCCAAGTCTTAGCTAAGTCCCCCACGGGCATCACGCCAGTCAGCCAATCGGCCGATGGCATAGCGCTTGGCGTCGGCTTTGAGACAGATAATTACCGCTTTGACTTAGGCACTACGCCGCTAGGCTTTGCCGTAACTTCATGGGTTGGCGGTCTGCGCTATAGCGATGCCGATGCCACGCATTATAAAAGTATGGAGCTGTTTCGCCGGCCTGTGCAAAGCAGCCTGCTGTCTTATGCCGGCACGCGCGATCCGGCGTCTGGACGTGTGTGGGGCGGGGTGGTGCGCACTGGTGCAAGCTTCCGCTTTAGCAATAGTGTCAATGGCCGCACGCGAGCGATTGGTGGTCGCGCAGCAGTCCTCACAGGCACATCGGTGGCGACCAACGAAGAGTTGCGCTTATCGGTGTCACAGAGTCATGACGTGATCGATCGTCGTGATACTCAAGTCAATGCCGGCTTAGGTTTGACCTACTGGCATTTCACTAAAGATCTGAGTGAGTTTAGCTTTGGTCATGGCGGCTATTACAGCCCGCAGCAATACCTTAGCTTAGATTTTCCTGTGCGTTGGACGGGGCGTTGGAAGGACTATGCTTATCTGCTCGAGCCTAGTGTTGGTTTGAGTTGGGCGACATCGAAAGACAGCCCCTACCACCCAACCGATGCGGCTTTGCAGGCTCTAGCGGTGGCTAATGCGAGTGCGAATCCCATTTTGCCTAACCCGATTTATGCTGGTGGCGGCGGCGGTGTCAGCATGAGTTACAGCTTGCAAGGTGCATTGGAAAAGCGCGTGGCACCGAACTGGTTTATTGGCACAGGCTTTCGCATCGATCGTGCGGAGTTCTACTCGCCCAATGTGCTGCAGCTGTATTTGCGCTACGAAATAAAACCTAAGCGCGGCTTGGTTGAGTATCCGCCACGCTTGCTGAGAACTTACGCAGACTTCTAGATCCTAGAGCAAGGCAGTTCAGCTAGCGGCGCTTATTGGTAGCGATAGTTCGCCCAAGCGCCGCCCTGATAGTGCAGATAATAATCATCGCTATAGCGCACCACGGTCACAGCTTCATTGCCGGACACATAAGGCGTGCTGGTGATGCTGGCGGCGAGCGTGGCTGCCGTCACACTATTATTGCGATATGGGTCTTGCGCGATGGCATCGCGCATTAAGCCTGCAAGGTCGATATAGCTGGTGGGCTGATCAATCGTGATGGGGCTGGGCTGTTTAGCTAGGCCAACAAAGCGCACAGCAGCAGGCACCAATGTGATGGCCGGACTTGGGTTCTCACGCATAAAGGGAATCTGCATGCGGTCGCCACGAGAGCCAGCACCATGCTCAGGGATAAACACCAGCATAGTTGGTCGCTGCTGAGTTTCTAGCGTGGTGATGAGTCGGTCCAAGTCAGACAATAAGCGCTTCACGCGCGTGCCATATTGGCTAGCAGAGCCATTCGATGAGCTAGTGCCTGGCGGGTGGTTGCCATCATGCAAACTAGTGGTGTTGTAGTAGAGCGCGACTGGCGCGTTAGCATCATGCGGGTGGCGTGTTAGCCAGCCATTGAGCACTTCGTAGTCATCTTTAATGATAGAGCCATCAAAGCCTAGCCAAGCGGTGCTGGCGGGCGAGTTCGCATCTGGCGCAACATTTAAGCCGCCATACTGCTGAATTTCCTGCAGCATATTGCCGAAAACACCATCGTGATTAAGCAGCATGTGTTTGCGGAAGCCGGCTTGTTCAAACTGATTGAACAAATAGCAGTTGGCTGCCGCTGGCTCATATAAAGACTTGTGCGAGGTTTGGCCGCAGGCCGAGCGCAGCAGGCGAATTGCAGCAGGTCCACTGTATGAGGTGGCGGTATTGAAGCGCTTAAGCAAGATGTCCGTGCGCTGCAGAAGTGGTGCTTGCGCTTGCTCAGTCATCAGCAAGTCATCCCACGCTAATGAGCAAATCTGCACGATTAAAATGTCAAACGCTGGTGTCGCCTCTGGGCGCGCAAAGCTTACTTGGCGTTTGGCTTGCTCTGCATAGAAGCGCGTTAGTGCGGCATCAATATTGGCGTCTTTTGGTTCGCCAGTGGCGCCAGCCGGGGCGATGCTGGCTTGCTCAGCCCTTGCTGCCACTAAGGCCGTATTTTGAGGCGCACGCACGATAGTTTGCTGATTTTGCCACATGCTATAGAGCGGAATGGCTGGCCAAATAGCGAGTAAGACAAAGGTCGTTAAGCGAAGTTTGCGAGCAAATATATAGGCAATAAAAAACAGGCCAAGGCCATAAAGCAAGACACTCGGGTTGATGAATCGCCCCAAGAGCTCGATGGCATAGCTAAGGCTAAATTGTTCAAGATTTTGCTGCTGCGCTAATAGCCGAGAAAAAGGCGGAAGGCGGGTGTCGTAATAGAGCAGGGCGATTGCCGCAGGGATGGCAACGAGTAATCGTGCGATGCGCCAGATTTTACGGCGCAATGGCAGTATGACTGCGAAAGCTAGTGCAAGATTAAGTAGGACATTGAAGTCAATATAGTCTGCGTAGAACAGGCCTAATTTTGCGATGAAATAGCCATTCCACAAACCCATGAATCGTCCTCAGCCTAGGCGGCGAAGCAAACGAGTAAGCCGTTGGCTGAGCTCGTTGGGCTGGAAGGGTTTGGCGAGAAAGTCGTCAGCACCAGCTTCTACTACTCGGTCAATATCGGCCTGAGCTGTTTTACCTGTTAGTACAAGCACAGGGAGCTTTGCTGTGCTTGGGTTAGCACGCAGCGACTTAAGCACTTCAAAGCCATTTAGGTAGGGCAGTAAAATATCTAAAATGACGATATCGGCAGAGCCGGTTTCAAGCATCTGTTTGCCAGCCTCGCCATCCGGCGCCCACACTAACTCATGACCTAAGCGCTCAACCATCAGGCGAACTAAGCCTGCAATGAGCTCATCATCTTCGATTAGTAATATGGTGCGACGGGACATGCTGAATCCTTGCTATGCGTATTTGACAGAGCGAATCATATCCAACAAGTGTAGCACTTGCACTAGTGCAAGGTTCGGTGCAGGCAAGTTACAAAATGTACATTAATGGTTGCGTGCTAATGCCTCACGCGCTAAATCGACTAACGCATCACGCCAAATAGATTCTTCGAGCGTGTTTAATGCAGCAATCGCAGCATCGGACTCGGCCTTGGCACGCGCCAGGCTGTAGTCGAGTGCGCCGCAATCTTGCACAAGTTGGATGATTTCTTGCAGATGCTCTAAGCCACCGCTGCGAATCGCCTCGCGAACCATATTGGCTTCAGCGGGAGCGGCAATTTTCATGGCCTGAATCAGCGGCAGAGTAGGTTTGCCTTCGGCGAGATCATCACCAACGTTTTTGCCCATGACTTTTGCCGAGCTAGTGTAGTCGAGCACGTCATCGATGATTTGGAAGGCGGCACCTAGATGGCGGGCGTAAGTAGCCATAGCCTCACGATGTACAGGGTTCGATAGTGCTGCGGCGCATTCGGCTGCAGCTTCAAACATCTTCGCGGTTTTGCCGTGAATGACTTCGAGGTAGCGCTCTTCGGTGGTGTCAGGATCGTGCTGATTTATTAGCTGTAGCACTTCGCCTTCGGCAATGACGCAGGTGCTATCGCTCATGATGTCGAAAACATCTTGGCTTTTCAGACTGGCGATCATTTGGAAGGCGCGCGCTACGAGATAGTCACCGACCAGCACAGCTGTTGAGTTGCCCCAATGCGCATTGACGGTAGCGCGGCCGCGACGCAGGCCAGACTCATCGACAACGTCGTCGTGCAACAAGGTGGCGGTGTGCAGCATTTCAATAACGCCGGCCATTACTACATGAGCATTGCCATCACGATAACCGCAGGCGCGCGCAGCAAGTAGCGTCACTAATGGCCGTAAGCGCTTGCCGCCGCTTTGCACAATATAGCGGCCCACTTCGCTGACCAAAGGCACGCGCGATTTCAGTTGCTCATGAATGCAGGCGTCGACGGAGGCAAAATCGTCGCGGACCAAATGTAAGATAGCGTTGAAATCCATGGTGCAATTTTATGTGGGCGCAATAAGGATGCGAATCCTACCAGTCGCGGCGCGGCGCGGCCATAAGCTAAGGATCTAAATTATTATCGCAGCGTTATAAGGGCAACGGTGGCTTGCACTTACGCAGGGTTTTCACTAAGATTGCGCGCCTTGCGAAATTCTCGAATGCGGGTGCTCATTCCCTAGAGCAAAACGGCGGCCTTAACCGGTTCGCGACCTGTTTCGATTGACTGGTGGGAGCCAAGCAAATGTACGCAGTTATTAAAAGCGGTGGTAAACAACACCGTGTGATTGAAGGCGAACGCCTGAAAGTAGAATTACTTAATGTTGAGCCAGGTCAGACCATTACGTTCGATGACGTTCTGATGGTTGTGGATGGCGACAGCATTCAAATCGGTACACCTATCGTTGCCGGTGCTAAAGTTACAGCAGAAGTGCTGGACCACGGTCGCCATGATAAGATCCGTATCGTTAAATTCCGTCGTCGTAAGCATTACCGTCGTCAAGCCGGTCATCGCCAGTACTACACCGAATTGAAAATTACAGGTATCAGCGTTTAATCGCTGATCTGCAGGAGATACAGACATGGCACATAAAAAAGCCGGTGGTTCCACTCGTAACGGTCGCGACTCAGAAGCCAAACGATTAGGCGTTAAAGTCTACGGCGGCCAACAAATCCAAGCAGGCGGCATTATCATCCGTCAGCGCGGCACACAGTTCTGGGCTGGCGAAAACGTCGGCATGGGCCGTGACCATACCTTGTTCGCGAAAGCGCACGGCGTGGTAAAGTTTGTTACTAAAGGCGAATTCAACCGCAAATACGTGGTTGTCGTAGCTAACGCCTAAGGGCGTACGCGTTGCAAGAGCCCCGCCTACGCGGGGCTTTTTTGTTTTCGGAGAGATGTCATGCGGTTCGTCGATGAGGCAGTGATCAAGATAGCGGCAGGTGATGGCGGCAACGGCTGCATGAGCTTCCGTCGTGAGAAGTTCATCCCCTTCGGCGGCCCCGATGGCGGTGATGGCGGCCACGGTGGCTCAGTTTGGGCCGAGGCCGATGTCGGCGTTAACACGCTGGTGGACTATCGTTACACGCGTTCATTTCGTGCCGAGCGCGGTGTAAATGGCCGTGGTGCTAACTGCACCGGCCGTAGCGGTAGCGACATCACGCTGAAAGTGCCGGTGGGCACCACGGTGCTTAACGAAGTTACCGGTGAGGTTTTCGGCGATTTAACCGAGGGCGGTCAGCGTGTTTTGCTGGCTCGTGGTGGTCAGGGCGGCTTAGGCAACATCAACTATAAAAGCTCAACCAACCGCTCACCTCGCAAAACCACCGATGGCGCTGTAGGCGAAATTCATGAGCTGCGTTTAGAGCTTAAAGTCTTAGCTGATGTCGGTTTGTTAGGTCTGCCTAATGCTGGCAAATCAACTTTCATTCGCGCCGTATCTGCAGCCAAGCCAAAAGTCGCTGACTATCCATTCACCACGTTGGTGCCCAACCTTGGTGTGGTCGATGTCGATCGCCATCGCTCCTTTGTTATGGCCGATATTCCTGGCCTTATCGAAGGTGCATCCGATGGTGCGGGCCTTGGCATTCGCTTTCTCAAGCATTTGGCGCGCACGCGCTTCTTGCTGCATATCGTGGACATCGCACCTTACGACGAAACCGATCCTGTGCATGGCGTGAATGTTATTGCCGCTGAGCTAGCTAAGTTTTCACCAACGCTGGCGTCACTGCCACGCTGGTTGATTTTGAATAAAATCGATTTGCTACCTTCAGCTGAAGAAGTCGATGAGCGTTGCAATGACATCGTTGCGCGCTTGAATTGGGATGGCCCCATCTTCCGCACATCAGGCCTAACTCGCGATGGTGCCATGGCGGTATGTTATCGCTTGATGGATGCAATCGAAGAGCAGCGTGCAGCAGAAGATGCTGACCCAGCATTGGCTGAAGCCGAGCAAGAGAAGCGTGAGCGTCTGGTACAGGAAGGCCGTGATCGTATTCGCGAGCTGGAAGTGCGCCGTTCGGCTGAGCGTCGTGCCATTCGCCTAGGCATTGATCCTAGCGAGCTCGATGGCGACGAAGATGATGATTGGGATGAAGACGCGGAAGATGCGCCCGAGATCATTTATCGACCTTGAGGCGATATCGACAAGGCCGCACAATGACGGCAGCATCACTGCCTATTACTAATGACCGCTGGTAAATCGTCCATGTCTCATGCCGACAGCACATCTATAAACGCTGGCTCTACAACCGTAAGTAGCCAGCGTCATCGCCTGCAGCGCGCCAAGCGCTGGGTAGTCAAAATTGGTTCAGCGTTACTGACCGATAATGGCCAGGGCCTAGACCAAGCGGCTATGGCTGCTTGGGTTGAGCAGATGGTGGCCCTAAAGGCCCAAGGCATTGAGCTGATTTTGGTGTCTTCAGGCGCGGTTGCGGAAGGTATGGTGCGCATGGGTTTGCGCGCTCGCCCCGATAGCGTGCCTGAGCTGCAAGCCTGTGCCGCCATCGGCCAAATGGGCTTGGTGCAAGCTTACGAGACGCATTTTCGTCAGCATCAAGTACGCACAGCGCAAGTTCTGCTGACTCACGACGATCTCTCCGATCGCAAACGCTATTTAAACGCCCGCAGCACATTGCGCACCTTAATGAACTGGGGCGTGATTGCGGTCATCAATGAAAATGACACGGTAGCCACCGACGAAATTCGTTTCGGCGATAACGACACTTTGGCAGCGCTGGTGGCTAACTTAGTCGAAGCCGATGCACTCATCATTTTGACCGATCAAGATGGCATGTTTGATCGCGACCCGCGCCATGACCCAACGGCAGTACTTTTGCCTGAAGTGCAGGCAACGGATGCGCGCTTGCTGAAAATGGCTGGCGGCGGCGGTGCACTTGGTCGTGGCGGCATGATCACCAAGGTGCGTGCGGCTCGCCTAGCGGCGCGTTCAGGTTGCGCCACGGTGATTGCCAGTGGTCGCGGTGAAAACATCCTACAGCGCCTCAAGCAGGGTGATGTCTTGGGCACTTTATTGCTGCCTGAGCAAGATCGCTTGGCTGCACGCAAGCAGTGGCTGGCAGGGCATCTACAAGTGGCGGGGCAAGTTCAGCTCGATGCCGGAGCGGTGGCAGCGTTACGCCAAGGCCATCGCAGCTTATTGCCAGTCGGTGTCACGGCAGTGAGCGGTAATTTTCAGCGCGGTGAGGTGATTGCCTGCGTGGATGAGTCGGGCGAGCAAATCGCCCTTGGCTTAGTGAATTATTGCGCTGATGAAGCACGCCGTATTGCCGGCCAAGCATCTGAGCGCATTGAGGCGATTTTGGGCTATGTCGATGCGCCAGAATTAATTCATCGCGACAATATGGTGCTGATCTAAACGGCCTTGTGCCGCGTTACATAGCGGCAACTGGAGTCGCAGTAAAACTTGACGCAGATCAAATCAAGCATTGAGCAATTACGCTCTAATGAATCCATCGAAAACAAGGTGGAGATACGATCATGTGGATGGACTTACTGGGTACTTGGAGTGGCTTTCTGTCGGTTGCAGTGATTTTGATCTGCGCTATTGGCATCCCCGGCGCTGTAGCGATCGCTTTGATGCGCCAAGTGAAAGGCCAGATTGAAATTGCTCATGAGCCTGCTGGAAAAGCGAAAGCTAGGCACTCCGCATGGCATGATCAACGCTACGCAAATTAATCAGTCGTTAGCTTGAGTGGCAGTCTGCCGCCACGCGCTCAGCGAGCTGTTCGGCATGGATGATGCGAATGCTCTTGCCGCTGACCTCTATTAAACCGTCATCTGCGAGCTGAGACAGCGCGCGGCTGACGGTTTCTAGCGCTAAGCCTAAATGGTTGGCAAGATCAGCCCGACCCATCGATAGCCGTAGTTCATTTGTTGCCAAATGCCGCTGCTGTTGGCGCGCCGATAAGCCCAATAAAAAACTCACCACCCGCACCTCGGCGCTCGCCTGCGCCATCAAATGCATGCGCTGATAATCTTGGCGCAGCTCAGTACTCATGATCTGAAACAAATGCCCCTGCAACTCCGGCAGCTGCTGCGATAGCTGGCTAATGCCGTTCACTGGCAACTCACACAGCGTGGTTTTCTCTAGTGCCGTGGCGGTGCTGGCGCAATGGCTTTGGCCCATATTATCGAGACCGATAACTTCCCCTGGCAAATAAAAGCCAGTGATTTGCTCTTCACCTGAAGGCAGCAAAACGCTGGTTTTAAGCGCGCCTGAACGTACGGCATAAAGCGCAGTCATTGAGTCGCCTAAGCGATATACCGTTTCATTTTTGGCAAAAGCGCTGGGCTGAGCGACTAATTGGCTGATGCGATTTAATGCGTGCTCGTCGAAGCTCGGTGGAAAACACAGCTTGTGTAAGCCGCAATCGAGGCAGCGGGTTGCGGCGGGGCGGAAGGCGGTCATGGCCAACTCAGAGTTAGTTAATCTTGAGTGTAATCGTAGACGTAAAAAAGCCGGCGTGATAGCCGGCTTTTTTTCACAGCAAAACGATGGCTTAGGCCAGCGCTTTAACCTGTGCATTCAGACGGCTCTTATGACGAGCAGCCTTGTTTTTGTGGATGATGCCTTTGTCGGCCATACGGTCGATGACAGGCACGGCTGCTGTGTAGGCAGCTTGCGCAACGGCTTTGTCGCCGCTAGCAATGGCATTCACAACTTTCTTGATAAATGTACGCACCATGGAGCGCAGGCTCGCATTGTGCAGACGCTGCTTGTCGTTTTGACGTGCGCGTTTTTTGGCTTGTGCAGAGTTGGCCACCAGGCGGCTCCCATAAAATTCAGTCTATTAAAGTGTTCTGAAACGACTCCACACCGAGGTGTTTAAGAGTTCCAAAATCAGGCGCGCAATGATGCCGCCGAGATCGCACGAAGTCAACCCGCATTGCTAGCGAAGCAGGGCATGGCTGCGCTACTATCGCCTGCGATCTTGGAGCTCACATGTCAGCCACCCCCGTCATTCCGCCGAAAAAGCCCGCTGCTAGCGCCCCTAGCCTGTGGCGATCGACCTTTATTGTCAGTGCCATGACGCTATTGTCACGCATCGCGGGTTTAGTGCGCGACATGGTATTTATGAATTTGTTTGGCGCTAGCCGGCTCATGGACGCATTTTTAGTGGCGTTCAAGATCCCTAATTTCTTACGCCGCTTATTTGCCGAGGGTGCATTTTCGCAGGCCTTTGTGCCAGTGCTCACCGAAGTGCGCAGCCAGCGCGGCGATGACGCGGTGCGCGTGCTGATCAGTCATGTTGCGGGCTCACTGACGCTGGTCATCGGCGCAATCAGCGTGTTTGCCATTGTATTTTCGCCGGCCATTATCTTTCTGTTTGCGCCCGGCTTTCGCGGTGATGAGCTGAAGTTCGATCTCGCCGCCGACATGCTGCGCGTGACTTTCCCCTATTTACTGCTGATTTCGCTGACCGCTTTTGCTGGCGGCATTCTCAATACCTATGGCCGTTTTGGCGTATCGAGCTTCACGCCGGTGCTGCTCAACGTCACCATGATTGGCTGCGCGGTCTGGCTTGCGCCGTTGTTATCGACGCCGATTATGGCGTTGGCGTGGGGCGTATTAATTGCTGGCGTGGTGCAACTGGGCTTCCAATTTTGGCCGCTGCATCGCATCAATCTGATGCCGCGGTTTAAGCCGAATTTTAAAGACCCCGAGGTTAAACGCATTCTGACGCTGATGGTGCCGGCCATGTTCGGCGTTTCGGTGAGTCAAATAAACCTACTGCTCGATACTGTGCTGGCGTCATTTTTGGTCAGCGGTTCGGTGTCTTGGCTCTACACCGCTGAGCGTTTAACTGAGCTGCCATTGGGCTTAATTGGCATTGCCGTGGCCACGGTGATTTTGCCGACACTATCGACCAAGCATGCAGAAAAGTCCGATGTCGAATTTCGCGCCACCATCGACTGGGCCTTAAAAGTCATCGTTTTGGTTGGCCTGCCGGCATCATTGGCGATGGGCTTTTTGGCTCAGCCCTTGCTAGCGACCTTGTTTCATCACGGCGCATTCGACGCAGAAGACGTGGTGAAGTCGGCGATGGCATTGCAGGCGCTGTCGGGCGGCATCTTGGCGTTTATGCTGATTAAAGTTTTTGCGCCGGCGTTTTACGCGCGCCAAGACATGAAGACGCCCGTGCGCATCGGCATCATCGCGATGGTCGCGAATATGGTGTTTAACCTGATGCTGGTGTGGCATTTAGACCATGTTGGCCTGTCTTTGGCGAGCACCTTGGCGGCTTTCGTCAATGCTGGTTTGCTTTATCGTGGCCTGCATCGCTCTGGCATTTATCGTCTTGATGCGCGTTGGGTACCGCTGCTTCTGCGCTTTGCCATGGCCAATGCGGCGATGTTCGCAGTGCTGTGGTTCATCACGCCGAGTAACGATTGGTGGCTAGCGGGCCACGGTTGGGCGCGCGTGGGTTGGGTGCTACTGATCTGCGCTGCTGGTGCGGCGACTTATGGCGCAGCATTATTGGCGGTTGGCTTTAGACCACGCGAGCTGCGGCATCCCTGATGCGCTTTCGGTATACTCACGCGCTGAATCAGCTAAGGCTATAAGTTCGTCATGCATCTGATACGCGGCATACACAATTTGCGCCCCGCTTTAGGGCCGCACGCGCTCACCATTGGTAATTTTGATGGCGTGCACGCTGGCCATCAAGCCATGCTCGCGCAGCTGCGTGAAGCCGCCGATAGGCTCGGTGTGCCTGCTATGGTGATGTGCTTTGAGCCGCAGCCGCAGGAGTTCTTCTCTGGTGAGCAAGCTCCTGGCCGATTAATGACGTGGCGCGATAAAGTCGAGACCTTGGCTGAGTATGGTGTCGATCGCGTACTGCTAGTGCGCTTCGATGAGCGCTTTCGCGCCTACACGGCGTCGGGCTTTATCGACGATTTGCTCGTGGCCAAGCTACAGACCAAATATATTTTAGCTGGCGATGATTTCCGCTTTGGTTGCGACCGCAGCGGCGACTACAGCCAATTGCAACGCGCGGGAGTCGAGCACGACTTTGCCGTCGATGAACTCGCTACTTTCGAGTCTGACGGCGATCGTGTCAGCAGTACACGCCTTCGCGCTGCCGTCGCTGCTGCCGACTTTGCCTTAGCGCGGGCACTTAGCGGGCGTGACTTTTTTGTCGCGGGCCATGTTGTTCATGGCGATAAAATAGGCCGTACATTAGGTCTGCCCACCGCCAATATTTTGATGAAACGGCAAGTGCTGCCTTTGCGTGGTGTTTTTGCGGTCTGGGTCGATGGCATTGGCGACACGCCATTGCCGGCTGTGGCTAATGTTGGCACGCGACCAACGGTGCAGGGCATTCAAGCGCGTTGTGAAGTGCATTTATTGGATTATCGCGGCGATCTTTATGGTCGTCGCCTGCGTGTGCGTTTCGCGCATAAATTGCGTGATGAGCAGCGCTTTGCCTCATTAGAGGCGTTGAAATCGGCTATCGAGGCAGATGTTATTGCCGGCCACCACTATTTTTCTGCTGAAGGCGCTACTGCCCTAAAGCACGCTGGGAATTGATTGCAGGCTATGGACTATAAAACCACGCTGAACCTACCCGAAACTGATTTTGCCATGAAGGCCAGTCTTGCCACGCGCGAGCCAGCACGAGTGGCGGCGTGGCAGTCTGAGTCGCTTTACCAACGCATTCGCCAAGCGCGCGCGGGTGCGCCGAAATACATCCTGCATGATGGCCCGCCGTACGCTAACGGCGATATTCACATCGGTCATGCGGTGAATAAAATTCTTAAAGATATGATTGTGAAGGCGAAGGGCCTGAGCGGTTTTGACGCGCCCTATGTGCCTGGCTGGGACTGTCACGGCCTGCCCATTGAGCTCAATGTTGAGAAGAAATTTGGTAAGCCCGGCGTCAAGCTGAGTGCTGCTGAGTTTCGTGAAAAATGCCGTGAATATGCGGCCACGCAAGTTGCTCGCCAGTCGGTCGATTTTCAGCGCCTAGGTGTGCTTGGCGACTGGGATAAGCCTTACTTAACGATGAACTTTGGCCAAGAGGCCGACATTATTCGCGTGCTCGGCAAAATCGCTGGCAATGGCCATTTGCATAAAGGCATGAAGCCGGTGCATTGGTGTATGGATTGCGCCTCGGCTTTGGCTGAGGCCGAAGTTGAGTATCAAGATAAGACCTCGGCGGCGATTGATGTTGGTTTTGCCGCTGTCGATATGGCTGATTTTGCCAAGCGCACGGGACTGACTCTGGTCTCGGCGGAAGTGGTGATTTGGACCACAACGCCATGGACATTGCCCGCCAACCAAGCCGTGTCGCTGCACCCTGAACTGAGCTACGCCGTTGTGCGTGCGACAGTGGCGGGGCAAGTGCGACATTTGGTGCTGGCCGAGACGCTAGCGGCTGATGCCTGTGCGCGTTATGAAGCGACCGATGTTGAAGTGCTGGCGACGGTGAGCGGTCAGGTACTGGAAGGCTTGCAGCTGCAGCATCCGCTGTATGAGCGCGTGGTGCCGGTCATTGTTGGCGAGCATGTCACTGCCGACGCCGGTACGGGCGCTGTGCACACAGCGCCGGGTCATGGCCAAGATGACTTTGTCATTGGCAAGGTTTATGGCTTAACGGTGGATAATCCCGTCGATGGCAACGGCGTGTTTTTGCCGAATACGCCGCGCTTTGCTGGCCTGCACGTGAACAAGGCCAATGAGCCAATTTGCGATGCGCTGCGCGAGCCTCGCGCCGATGGTAGCTCGGCGTTATTGAGCTTTGTCAAAATCCAGCACAGCTATCCGCACTGCTGGCGTCATAAAACGCCGATTATTTTCCGCGCCACGCCGCAGTGGTTTATCAGCATGACGCAAAATAATCTGCGCGATGACGCCATGGCAACCATCAAGCAAGTCGAGTGGCTGCCAGAATGGGGTCAGGCGCGCATCGAAGGTATGGTTTCGGGCCGGCCCGATTGGTGTATTTCGCGCCAACGTACTTGGGGTGTGCCGATCACTTTATTCGTGCACAAAGAAACTGGCGAGCTGCACCCGCGCACAGCTGAGCTAATTGAGACAGTTGCGCTACGAGTTGAGGCTAAGGGCATTGAGGCGTGGTTTGCCTTGGAGTCCGCCGAGCTTTTGGGTGATGACGCCGTGCATTACGACAAAGTCACCGACACGCTCGATGTTTGGTTCGATTCCGGCGTGACGCATAGCTGTGTACTCAATCGCGTCGATGATTTGCGCTATCCCGCCGACCTGTATTTGGAAGGCTCAGACCAGCATCGTGGCTGGTTCCAGTCATCGCTACTGACTGCTGTTGCCGCCAATGGTTCAGCGCCATTTAAGACGGTGCTGACTCATGGTTTTACCGTCGATGGCCAAGGCCGAAAAATGTCGAAATCGGTGGGCAATGTCGTCGCGCCACAAAAAATCATGCAGACCTTGGGTGCCGATATTATTCGCCTCTGGGTATCAGCGACGGATTATCGCGGCGAGATGACCGTGAGCGATGAAATCCTCTCGCGCATGTCCGATAGCTATCGTCGCATCCGAAATACGCTGCGCTTTTTGCTCTCCAACCTCAATGGTTTCGACCCTGTGCGTGATGCTGTCGCCGCCGATGACATGCTCGCGCTTGATCGTTGGGTAGTCGATGCCGCAGCGAGCTTACAGGATGACGTCATCGCGGCTTATGACGACTTTCAGTTCCACCAGATCTATCACAAGCTGCACAACTTCTGCGTCAATGAGCTGGGGGGGTTCTACCTCGACATCATTAAAGATCGCCAATACACCACGCAAGAGCAGTCATTGGCGCGCCGCTCAACGCAAACTGCGCTCTGGCATATTGCCGAAGCCTTTGTGCGTTGGGCAGCACCAATTCTGAGCTTTACTGCCGAAGAAATTTGGGAGGCATTACCCGGTGAGCGCGAAGGCTCGGTATTTTTGAGCGAATGGTATACGGGCCTCGCACGTTTGCCCGGCACTGAGCCGATGCTGACGCAGGCTTATTGGCAGCAAGTTTTGGCAATGAAATCAGCGGTTAATAAACACATCGAAGCCGCACGTAATCGCAAAGAGATCGGCTCAGGTTTATCTGCCGATGTTGCCTTGTTCGCCAACGATGAGTTACTGCCGGTGCTCACTGCTTTGGGCGATGAGCTGCGTTTTGTGCTGATCACTTCTAGCGCCACGGTGCTGCCGTTGTCGGGAGATAGTGGTGAGGCCAGTGAGCTTGATGGCTTGCGCGTGTTGGTGACGCCGTCTGCTGGTATCAAGTGTGTGCGTTGCTGGCATTACCGCGATGATATTGGCACGGACGCTGCGCATCCGGAGATTTGTGCGCGCTGCGTTAGCAATGTCTGTGGTCAGGGCGAGGAGCGTCGCTATGCTTAAATCGGGGCTTAAAACTGGGCTTAATAAAATGCCTTCTGCAAACGCTGTCGGCATGCGCGCGATTCTCGACCGTCCACTGAATTGGCTCTGGCTGGCGGTGTTAATTTATGTCGCCGATTTCTACACCAAGGCTTGGGCGTCGACGAGCCTGCACTATGGCCAGTCCATCGAGCTACTGCCATTTTTGAATTGGACGCTGGCACATAACTCAGGTGCGGCCTTTAGCTTTCTGCATGATGCCGGTGGCTGGCAGCGCTGGTTTTTTGTCGGCATCGCGGTGGTGGTGAGCATTGCGCTTATCATCTGGATGGCGCGTCTGCCGCGCGGTTCGCGTTGGCTGCCATTGTCATTGGCACTGCTTTTGGGCGGCGCTATCGGCAATCTGCATGACCGCATCGTGCAAGGCTATGTCGTCGACTTTATACATTTCCATTGGGCCGGTATGAGCTTTCCCGCCTTCAATATTGCCGATTGTGGCATCACTGTGGGCGCTATTATGTTGATCATCGATAGCGTATTTTTAGAGTCGCGCCGCGAGCGTCTGGCAAAATCTGAAGCAACGTCTCAGGAGCCGAAAACATGAGCAAAATTGGCCCAGGTACGCGCGTCAGCATGCATTTCACGGTGTCATTAAGCTCGGGTGAAGTGCTCGACAGCACGCATGATCGTAGCGATCCGCCAACGTTTGAATTTGGCGATGGCAATTTGCTGCCCGGCTTCGAGAAGGCCATCGAAGGCATGCAAGCAGGCGAGCAAGGCCGCTTTAGTATTTCGGCTGAGGATGGTTTTGGTATCTGGCAGGAAGACAATGTGCAGCATTTTCCGCGTCATCAGTTCGGTGAGCAGCTGCTGGAGCCGGGCATGGTTATGCAGTTTGCCGATGCCAGTGGAGCCGAGTTGCCGGGCGTAATTAAAGCCTTGCCAGACAATGCCGTTGAAGTTGATTTCAACCACCCATTGGCGGGTCGTGAGCTGGTATTTGAAGTTGATGTGCTGCGCGTCACCGATGCCGATGCACGACCAGTGACGCTGAATTAACGCCCTTAGGAGCGCTGTCATGGACATAAAACTTGCTAATCCGCGTGGTTTTTGCGCCGGAGTTGATCGCGCTATTGAGATTGTTAATCGTGCTTTAGAAGTGTTTGGCCGACCAATTTATGTACGTCATGAAGTCGTGCATAACAAATTTGTCGTCGATGACCTGCGCGATCGCGGCGCGGTCTTTGTCGATGAGCTTGAGCAAGTGCCTGATGATGCCATCGTGATTTTTTCCGCCCATGGCGTGTCAAAAAAAGTCCAACAAGAGGCTAGCTCGCGCGGCTTAAAAGTCTTTGACGCTACCTGTCCTTTGGTGACTAAAGTGCATATGGAAGTAGCGCGATATGCGCGTACCGGCACCGAGGCGATTTTGATCGGCCATGCTGGGCATCCTGAAGTCGAAGGCACCATGGGCCAGTACGACAAGCGTAATGGCGGCGATATTTATCTGGTCGAAGATGAGGCCGATGTCGCTAAGTTGCAGGTGAAAAACCCTGAAAACTTGGCTTTTGTCACACAAACCACGCTATCGGTGGATGACACTGCGCGCGTCATCGATGCCCTGCGCCAGCACTTTCCGCATATTCAAGGCCCACGCAAAGATGATATTTGCTATGCCACACAAAACCGCCAAGACGCGGTAAAAACTTTGGCCGAACAATGCCAAGTGGTATTGGTAGTGGGCTCGCCCAACTCCTCGAACTCAAACCGCCTGCGCGAACTAGCTGAGCGTATCGGTGCGCGGGCTTATCTGGTTGATAACGCCGAGCAAATCGATAAGTCATGGCTCGATGGCGTTGCCGCCGTGGGTGTGACCGCTGGGGCCTCGGCGCCTGAAGTGCTGATTCGCCAAGTCATTGATCGCTTAGGTGAATGGGGCGGTGCAGTGCCGGTCGAGCTTGATGGCCGCCCAGAAAATGTCGTGTTCTCGATGCCAAAAGAACTGCGCATTCCCGTCAAAGCCGTGTGATTTTTTTCGCAGGCGCCCTAGTAAACGCTTAAATCTTTGCCACCCTTATGAGGTAGGTGCTGCGCAGCTTAAATAGCGTGCGGCATCGCCCACACAAGGCCTTTGCACGCCTATTGATTGGCTCGCAGAGAACGCATGGAGGTGGCTATGACGCATGCCCGTGCTCAGCGCTCACAAGTATTGCTCGTGTGGCAGCAGCGCGGCCTAGGCCTGCCCGAGACCTTGATCGCTTTCACACTAATGATGGTCGCGCTGACCGGGCTTTTGTCTGCGCATCAGCAGGCCAAGCTGCTTCAGCGCGATGCCAGCCAGCGCTTACAGGCAGTTATGGCGTTGCGTGAACTATCGCTACGTTGGCAGCTGAACTCACCTGCGGCAGCTAGTTATCGTGCTGGCATAGCTCAAGGTTTGAGTAACGCCGGCAATGACTTTCGCTGCACGCAAGACAGCTGTTCAATGTCTGCTCGCGCACAGGCCGATATTGCTTGGGTGGCTAGCGCGCTTAAGGACCTAACACGGGCGCAATGGCAAATTCAGCCTTGCCGAGAATGGCTAGCGGATTGCCTATGGCTGGGCTGGGGTAGTGCTGCCAGTAGTTGCAACGGCACGCGTACGCCTTTGCGCTTTGAGCGCTGCCTGCAATGGTTGCTGCCGCCATGAGCTGCTTAGCTCTAGGCTCCAGCGGAGTGGCTACTGCCGCACGCCTGAGGCCTTCTCAGCGCGGCATTGCTATTGCCGAATGGGCCATGGCCGCAGTGCTTGGCGCATTGGTTTTGGCAGCGGCCATGGCATGGCTGCAAAGCAGCGTGGTATTGGCGATGTCGCAGCGTGTGCCGGCGCAATTGCAGGAGTCGAGCTATTGGCTAACTCAGCGTCTCGATCAGCTCATCACAAATGCCGGCGCCGGCGGTGTGCATCCATTTGGCTTGGATGATCCAGCATTAGCGGCGTGGTGGCCAAAGGCTTTGCCGGGTACTGGGCGCGTCGCGAGCGACCAATTGCTTCTGCAACGACTTATCGAAAGTGACAAAAATGATTTCGACTGCGAAGGCCGGCGTACCGCGGTGGGCGCACGCCAAATTAGTCGGCTATTTCTGCGTAAAGAAAGTGTCTCGCCACTCTGGGCTTTAGCCTGTGATAGCGGCTATTGCGATGATTCTGGCTGCCATGCCTTGGGTGATGCCGGCATTGTCTTGATGTCTGGTGTGAATGCGATTTCGTGGCGGGCATTAGCTGCGACAGAAGGCGATAGTGCAGCGCGCTGGATCGATATCGAGAGTTGGCGAACGCAGCAACAAACATCAGCAATTGCCGGACTTCGCGTGGCTTTGTGGACAACTAGCGAAGACCAACTGTCACGAGCGCGGCGCTGGCAGGCACCTGAGAACTGGTTAGCGCCAACTATCGCGCCTGTTGCCGAGCGGCGAGTTCAGCACACGCTAGAGATGACGTGGGAGCTAAGCCATGCGCCCTAAACAGCAAGGCCAAGTGCTGTGGCTGATTGTCATCGTGCTAGGTAGCTTGGCGCAGCTAGCGATTATTACTATTCAGCAGGCAGCGGCGAGTGGTTTTTCGGTGCGGCGAATCGAAAGCTATTGGCAGCGAGAAATCTTGGTCGAGCACATTGCGGGCAAGCTTCAGAGTTTATCGCTGCAGCGATTATCAGCACCTGATCAGCAGGCGCTTTGGCATCCTTTGGGGCCGCTATTGCGCACCGCTTGCGCCAGTGAGCCACGTCAGTCATTGACGCAAACGCCTTGCTTGCCAACGACGACTGTGCGCTGGGCCTGGCAGCTTGAGCGCGATGAAGCATCGGTGCGCAGCTGGCCCGGCGTGCTGACTCAGAACTATCGCTTGCGCGTACAAGCAACGAGTCGGAATGGCCAGAGTAGTCGTTGGCTGTTTGATTACGAGCAAAGGAGCTTGCCATGAAAATAATCATTCGGCAGTCATCACAAGGAGCATTATTGTGCGAATGGCTTATCGCCATGGCACTGACAGGGATTATGCTAAGCGCGAGTTTTGCTTGGGCGGGTTCGTGGCAGCGCCAGCAGCAGGCAAGGCATTGGACAGCAAACTGGGTCATTGCCATGGAGCAACTACGCCAGCTTGCTCAGCAAGATCGCCAGAACTGGGTGGTTTGTGCCAGTGCCGATGGTTCGCGTTGCCAAGCGGTGTGGCAGGCAAAGTGGCTGGTATTTCGCGATGATAATGCCGATGGCATACGTCAGCGTAGCGAGCACGTGCAAAGCCTATCGCCAGATATTCCGAAGGCATGGCGTATGATCTGGCGTAGTTTTCGTAATCAAGATTGGCTGACCTGGAGTGCTCAGGGCGATGCTGTGCTGTCGAATGGTACGCTGACGGTATGCCCGCCAGTGATTGATGAGGCGGCACTACGACAAGTCATTGTCAGTAAGTCGGGGCGTATGCGTATACGCCGGCCCAGCCAAGATTCGCCAGCCGTACTGCAAGCTGCCCGTGATGTTTGTGGTTGGCTAAGCTGAGGCGGTTTTACTTAGATTTTATTGGGGTTCTTATGCGAGTAGTGATTGTCGGCGCAGGTATCAATGGCCTGTTAACGGCACGCGAGTTAGCCAAGGCCGGCGTTGAAGTCATGCTTTGCGATCAAGGTGAGCTTGCGCAGCAGGCATCTTGGGCTGGCGGCGGCATCGTTTCGCCGCTATATCCGTGGCGCTATTCACCTGCCGTTACGGCGCTCTCACAATGGGCGCAAGCTGCGTATCCACTCCTGCGTGATGAGCTGATGGCTGATGTCGGCATCGATATTGAGTTGCTGACATCGGGCTTATTATTTGTGAATACCGACGATGCTCGAGATGCGCGTGTTTGGGCGCAGGCGAATGCGACAACCTGCGAAGTACTTGATGCCGACTCTTTGCGTGAGCGTTGGCCAGGCTTGGCGCATGACGCGGAGCAGGGTGTATTTTTCCCTGATATAGCCCAAGTGAGAAACCCGCGATTACTGAAAGCATTGATAGCCGATCTACAGCGCTATCCACAGGTGCAGTTACGCTCGAAAACAGCCATTAGCTCAGTTAGTGGTGCTCAAGCTAGTCACTCGGCATCAGTCATGTTTACCTCTGGCGAGCTAGTCGAGGCCGATGCTGTGATTGTTTGCGCCGGCGCTTGGAGCGCAAAATTACTGCCGCGAGCAGCCGTGCCAGTGCGCCCGGTGCGCGGCCAAATGCTGCAGTACGAAACCGCTCCAGGCACCATTACAAGCATGATTTTGCGCGATGGCCATTACCTAATTCCTCGCGCAGATGGCTTGGTGCTATGCGGCTCGACCTTGGAAGAAGCGGGGTTTGATAATCGCACCACGGCAGAGGCACGCGAGTTGCTTGAAAAAGCGGCGGCTTCGCTATGGCCGGGCCTGACCGAGCAGCCGCCGGTGCGGCATTGGGCTGGCCTCAGGCCAGGCTCGCCCAATGGCATCCCGTTTATTGGTGCCGTGCCCGAGCAAGCTGGAGTCTGGGTTAATGCCGGTCAGTACCGCAACGGCTTGGTGCTAGCGCCGGCATCTGCGGCGCTAATTAGCGACTTAGTGCTAGGACGCACGCCACGCTTAGCTGCCGCGCCTTACGCCCCAATGACTTAATGGTCTTTAGAGTTGTTTTCTAGCCATGCATCGCGATGTGCTTCGCAGCAAAAATAGTGGCCACTTGAGCGTGTGCTTTCACCCTCGGGCAGATGTATTTGGCACTGAGCGCAGCGCTGCATAGGCAGGCTTTGCTGTTGCCGATCTGAGCCTGAGTTAGATTGCTCAGAAGAGCCGTCAGCGGGTTTGTCCAACGCCAAAAAGCGCCGAATATAGCGATAAGCTAACCAGCCTAGAGCCAATAAAATTATGAGACGAATAATGCCCAACATGCGAGTTTCCTTCTGCCAATGCGCGTACTCGACTATCCTAGGCAACTTCGTGCCAACTGCCTACTGAAATTGCCATGTCTCTACAATCGCCACACACCTCTATTCGCTTCGCTCTAGCCCAGCTCGACTTTTTGGTCGGCGATATTCCGGGCAATACCGCTTTGATGATGGCGCAAGCTGTACATGCTCGCGATGAGCTCAAAGCCGATGCCATTATTTTTCCGGAGCTCAGCCTTACCGGTTATCCACCAGAGGATTTATTGCTGCGGCCTAGCCTTGAGCGCCGCGTACAGGCAGCTGTTGAGCAGCTGAAGACGATACAGGGCATTACGCTAGTGTTTGGCTTACCTGAGCAGCGCGAAAACGGTCTGCATAATGCCGCTTGGGTCATACGCGATGGCCAGTGCCTAGCGCGTTACGCTAAACATCAGCTGCCAAATCACGAGGTCTTCGATGAGCTGCGCTACTTCGTCGCTGGCACTGGGGCCACAGTATTTGAGCTTCATGGTATGCGTATTGGCTTGACGATTTGTGAGGATATTTGGCATTCCGGTCCCGCTCGCGCTGCCAAGGAAGCTGGTGCTGAATTGCTGATTAATATCAACGCTTCGCCATTTCATGTCGGCAAAGCGGCTGAGCGCTTGGGTGTTGTTGGTGAGCGCGCGTGCGAGCTAGATCTGCCGATACTTTATTGCAATGTGGTTGGCGGCCAAGACGAACTAGTCTTCGATGGTGGTTCGTTTGCGCTACAGGCATCGGGCGAAGTGGCTATGCAAGCACCGCTGTTTAGCGCCGGCTTACATGTTGTGGATGTTGATGTGGCAACACGTCATATCAGCTCGAGTACACAAGCTAGGCTGCCTGATCGCCACGAATCGATTTACCAAGCGCTGGTTTTGGCATTACGTGATTACGTCACTAAAAGTGGCTTCAAAGGTGTACTACTCGGCCTCTCGGGCGGTATTGATTCTGCGCTGACTCTGGCCATTGCGTGTGACGCACTAGGCGCCTCGCGTGTGCGTGCGGTGATGATGCCGTATCACTACACCGCCGACATCAGCCGCAATGACGCCGCCGAGCAAGCCACGCGCTTAGGTGTGCATTACAGCAGCTTGCCCATCGTCGCTATGGTTGAGGCCTTTACCAACACGCTAAGCGAAACCTTTGCCGGCCTTGGTGCCGATAAAACCGAGGAAAATTTACAAGCACGTTCGCGCGGCGTATTGCTCATGGCGATCTCTAATAAGCTTGGCTATCTGGTTTTGCCAACGGGTAATAAGTCTGAAATGTCAGTGGGTTATGCCACGCTTTATGGCGATATGGCTGGCGGCTTTGCGGTCTTAAAAGATGTGCCAAAAGTCGAGGTTTTCGAGCTATGTCGTTGGCGTAATGCGCAGGCGCGCGCCGCTGGCGAGGCCGATATTGTGCCGCAGCGCGTTATTGATCGACCGCCGTCAGCCGAGCTTGCGCCCGATCAAAAAGATGAAGATTCGCTGCCGCCATATCCTGCGCTTGATGAGATTTTGCGCCGCTATATTGAGTGTGATGAAAGTGCGCACGACATCATCGCGGCCGGCTTTGATGCTGAGCAAGTTAATCATGTGCTGCGCCTAGTCGACATCAGTGAGCACAAACGGCGGCAGTCAGCTGTTGGCCCGCGCATTAGTCGTCGTGGCTTTGGCAAAGATCGGCGCTATCCCATCGTTAATGGTTGGAAAATCGGCGACTAAAATTTGCCCTCGCCCTAGCGAAGTGCTCAGGGCGTGACTACCTTTAAAGGCATAGGCTCTCTCGCAAGGAGGCGGGCGCCATGCGTAAAGGTTTACTGACCTGCTGTTTGCTGATGCTCTCCGGTGCACTTGGCGCTAATGCGCTCTCGCGATTTTTCCCCGCCACGCCAGCGCCTGTGCCGGCGTTGTGGTGGGCAATAGATACCTCGGCGCCGTTGCCGATATCGTCACTACAGCAATGGTTTATCGAGTCTAGCCCTGGGCAGTCGGCGGCTAGCTTGCGGCCATTACCCAGTGACGGGGTAGGCATTGGTCTACTCGCGGGCATGCCGGATGCGCAGGGCGATGTGGCAGTGCGGGAGCTGATGCCGCCGTGGCCGTTAAACCTTTCTCGAGTATGGCCAGCGGAGCCCAGGCATCGCCAAGTTAAGCTGCTATCTGCGAGCATGGAGTCGGGACTGGTGCTGCCTCTACCTGCCGAGGCGATTTCCAATGTTCATGCCGAGCTTGTGCTCGCGCGTTCGGGGCCTCCGCGAGGGCCATACGAGCTCGATGTCAGCTTCACTGGTTCGCCTACACAGTCTGTGACCGCAATAGACAGTGGCTCATCGATTATCGTGGCTTTAGATTCTGTACTTAACCCATGGCCATTCGCCGATGCAGCGCAAGCCATCCTTGAGTTGGTGCCACGCGCCGATTCGCCATGGGTAGTTTTTGCTTCGACGCCGGTCATTTGGCGCTTAAGTTGGCAAAGCCCATCGGCGATGCTAAGCGGTCGAGCGCAGTGGCGGCGCGTATTAAATAGCTTGCTGATGCACACGGGAGATCGCACTGACTTGGTGCCTGATCTAGCCGCGAAACTATTAGCCCAAGTGCAGGGCGAGGCAGTGCCAAAAGAAACGACAGTGAACTATCGGCCCGCACGATTATCTGATGCTTGCGGTGGCAATGAAGGCCTATTGCTCACAGCTAACGAGTTGCAAGACGATATTTCAGCGCAGTTAACGCGATGGTTAGATCTGGCGCTGCAAGGGCCATTGCAGCCATACCGACTAGTGCCGCGCAGCCATCTTGGTAGTTTTAATGGTGTCGATGTGTATTTTGCTAGCCCTACGCTGGGGCGTGCGTTATGGCCGGGGGATCACGGCTTTCGAGCCTGTTTATCGCTCATGGACTGCGCTGATGTCAGCACACTTTCACCAAGCTTGCAGGCGAAAATTGGTACCGAATCATCACAAGGATTGCTGCTGAGTGACACCGTTTTAGGCTCACAAGGGCAGCTCACGGCAATAGACCCTCCTGCAAATACCGCTAAAGCAGTGGCGCTAGGCGATTCATTACTGATTGATACAGGGCCCGACCCAACAAGTGCGACAGGTCGAGCGCAAACCTTGCTGTGGTTGAGTGTCGACGGCACATTTTATTTACGCGATGGAGACTCAGGCGACTTATTGTGGCGCTGGCAGCCGACAGTTTGGCAGGCGCACCGAGCGCAATTATTGGCGCAGCCGACAGCTCTACGCCCAGAGCAGCTTAGTTCATATGCACTGCAACTCTGGGAGGGTGGTCTGGGCGAAAGAATTGTTTTTGCCTTGCTAGCGGGAAGGCTGCTTGCACTGGACTTAAGTCAGCCGCAGCAACCTAGATTATTGCCACTATCAGCTACATCGGTCGATAGCTTTAGCATCTTGCCGAAGTCGTTAACAAGCACAGCGCCTGAACTTTTATTGGGGGTTAGGGCTGTGATGCCTGATGCCAGTCATCTCTCAAGAGTAAATGGCTTAACCGGCGAGATACTTTGGCGAGCAGAGACTGAGAGTGAATCGCCGCAATGGCCGGTACCGTGGACATTTATTAGCTGGCAGCAAAGTATTCGAGGCTACGGTGTCGATGACCTAGGGCGCATTTGGCGACTGCAAACTAACGCTCATGACAAGAGTTTTACTCGCCCCACAATCATTGCTCAGCCTAGCGCTAATCTAGCCGAGGTCGAAATCCTTGCCGCGCCAAGTCTCTCTATTCAACCCGATGCTAATGGCCGACGCCGAGTGGCATTAAGCTTGGCTACTCGCGCTAGCGAAGCCGATGGCGTGCTGCTTTCAGCCTGGCTCGATGACGAACGCGCCGCACCATTAGTGATAAGTAGCCTGCCAAAATGGACAACACCTACCGCGCCGCCAACACACAACATCGGTTGGCAGCGTCAATTCTCATCCGAGCAAAGTTTAGGGCTGAGTCCGAAGTGGCTAGATGCTCGGGTAGTGCTAACACTAGAGGCCGCTTTGCCGCCGAAAGCACTTTGCCTTGCCGCCGATATTCAAACCAGGCTCTATGATTTGCCATGGCGCAAAGGCCGCAGTACAGAGTTGGCGAAGGAAATAGATTTAGGCACATCGCCAGTCCAGCTTGCCGCACCTGTTATTAGCGAGGAGGGCAAGCTGCATTGGCTAGGTCAATCCAAACCCGAGGTTGAGCTTGGATTAACCGCGTATCGTCGGCGCTTGAGGAAAGCTCCGACGTTGGATTAACCGGCTTTTTTGCTGGGCTCGATGGTTTTCAGTAGATCTTGCGCTTGAGCAGCAAGATCTTTCATGTTCAAGGCGTTGTAGTTATTTACCAGAATGCTCAGTGCTTTCGGCACAGCTTGGCTTTCGGGATAGTTTTCGACGATCCAACGTGCACGATTGATGGCAGCAACGAAAGCGCCGCGCATTTCGTAATAGCGGGCTACATGCAGTTCTGCTTCAGCAAATTGGTTGCGCAGATAAATCAGGCGTTGGTGGGCGTCGGCGTTGTATTGGCTGCTTGGAAAGCGTGTGATGAGCTGGCGGAAATCATCAAAAGCGACTTTCGCTTGACCCATGTCGCGATGCGCCATATTTATCGGTAGGCGCTTCAGAATGGCATCTTGGTCAATGGCAAAGTTAGACAGGCCACGCATATAAAATACGTAATCTAAGTTTGCAGACTCAGGATGCAGGCGCATATAGCGGTCAATAGCGGCAATTGCGCTAGCGTAGTCGCCTTGCATATAGCGACCATAAACTAGCTCGAGCTGAGCCTGTTCGGTGTAATTACCAACGGGATATTGCGACTCTAGCGCTTCATAGCCAGCAGTGGCGACGCTGTAGTTGCCGGCTTTGAGGGCATCATGAGCTTCGCTGTAATAGCTGGCTTCAGTTTTAACCGTAGGCTTTTGCGAGACACAGGCCGCGAGTAAAAGCACTGCGGCGGTGAGAAATAAACGTGACATCTTTTTCATGAATTCATCCAAGATGAGCACCAAGGGTGGTGCGCGGGTACAATGCCCCTATTAAACACTAGCTCGACGAGCCCGCCAAACCATGTCGCAAGCAATTTCACTAAATGCTGTTGTTCCACCAGAGCTTGCCGGTTGCCGTATTGACCAAGCCGCTGCCTCCCTTTTCGCCGAATACTCGCGCGAACGCCTGAAACAGTGGATCCACAACGGCATGCTGACCTGCAATGGCGAGCAGCGCAAACCCAAAGAGAAAGTTTTGGGCGGCGAGCAGTTGGTTATTGAGGCGCTACTGGAAGAAGAGACCCAGGCTAAGCCCGAAGATATTGCGCTCGATATTATCTATGAAGACAGCTATCTGATGGTGATCAACAAGCCTGCGGGCTTGGTTGTGCATCCCGGAGCAGGCAATCACACCGGCACTTTGATGAATGCGCTCCTGCATCATCAAGCCGATTTAGTGAACCTGCCGCGCGCTGGCATTGTGCATCGCCTCGACCGTGACACCACGGGCCTGATGGTTGTCGCCAAAACTTTGCCGGCCCATACGCATTTGGTGGCTCAGCTCGCCAGCAAGCTGGTGTATCGCGAGTACGAAGCGGTGGCATACGGCCAAATGACCGCAGGCGGCACTGTTGATGCGCCTATCGATCGCCATCCGCATGATCGTGTGCGCATGGCAGTTGTTGCTGGCGGGCGTAATGCCGTAACGCAATACCGCATTTTGCAGCGTTACCCCAATCACACGCACTTGCGCATTCAGTTAGAAACTGGCCGCACTCACCAAATTCGCGTGCATATGGCACATGTCGGCAATGCTTTAGTCGGCGATCAGGTGTATTCCCGACTGCGCTTTCCCAAAGGCGCATCGCCAGAACTGCAAGACACGATGCGCGAATTTGGTCGGCAGGCCTTGCATGCACGCCGGTTAGGCTTGGTGCATCCGGCAACTGAAGAGCAATGCCTGTGGGAGTCGCCATTGCCGGAAGATTTCGAGGCACTGCTGTTGGCGCTTAAAACTGATGCAGCGCGCGAGTAAGCAAGTGAGCGATCTAAGAGAGGCTGTTGGAAGCCCAAAAACATTAGATCAGTCACAGCTTATTCGTGCCGATTGGCCAGCTCCGGCGCACGTGCAAGCATGGGTAACTACGCGAGCCGGCGGCGTTAGTACGGCACCATTCGACAGCTTAAACCTAGGCCATCATGTCAATGACGACGCGCAAGCCGTAGCCGAGAATCGCCAGCGCCTGACGGGCTTTTGCCACGCTCGCGGTAGTCGTGGTGAGCTCATCTGGCTAAATCAAATCCACGGCATCGATGTGCTTGAGCCCAGATCATCAGTATTAGATGAGCAATCTGCCTGCACGCCCATCGATGCCGATGCCAGCTCAACAGCTGATGCAGGCCTCGCCTTAGTGGTGATGACCGCCGACTGCCTGCCGGTGTTTTTCACCGATATCGCAGGTGAGCGCGTTGCCGTGGCTCATGCCGGTTGGCGCGGCCTCTGCAATGGCATTTTAGAAGCCACCGCTGCGACTTTTTCGCCTCAACAAACCTTGATGGCATGGTTAGGCCCAGCCATCGGGCCAAATAGCTTTGAGGTTGGTGAATCAGTGCGCGAGGCGTTTATCGCATTGGCAATAGATGATGAGCTAGAGGCCACAAAGGCAGCGTTTTCGGCTAATAAGCCAGGCCATTACCTCGCCGATCTTTACCAGCTCGCACGCATACGCCTGCTGCGCACCGGTGTCTCAGCGGTGTATGGTGGCGGCTTGGACACTTTCAGCGAATCATCGCGCTTCTTCTCCTATCGCCGCGAAGCAGCAACAGGGCGAATGGCCAGTGTGATCTGGCGAAACCGGCCTAACTAGGCGGCGCTTAAAACTAGTACATATTTAAAGGAGTTGGCATGACGCCAATGGTTGTTATTTATCACAGTGGTTTTGGTCACACCGAGCAGGTCGCACTGTGCGTCGTTAATGGCGCCAATCGTGTCGCTGGCGTACAAGCGCAAGCCATGTCGGTGGTTGATGTTGACTGGGAAGTTTTAGCCGCTGCCGAGGCCATTGTTTTTGGCGCACCAGTTTATATGGGCAGTGTTTCTGCCACGTTCAAACAGTTTATGGATGACAGTTCACGTACGTGGTTTGCGCAAGGCTGGCAGGATAAAGTCGCTGCGGGCTTTGTTAACTCCGGCGCCTTAAGTGGCGACAAACAAGTTGCGCTGCAGCAGTTACAAACCTTTGCTGGCCAGCACGGCATGCTTTGGGTCAACTTTGCCTTGCAGCCAAGTGGCACTGGCCCAACCGATTTAAATCGCCTCGGGTCTTATTCGGGCTTAATGACACAGGCCGATAACGAAGCGCCAGAACATACGCCGCCGCAGGGCGATCGCGACACTGCAGAAGCTTTTGGTCAGCACATCGCCGAGCGTACAGTACGCTGGCAGCGTGGCGCTAAATAGCGCAAGCATCAACCCTAGCCCTTGAAATTCATCGATAGACCCCACAAATCATAGACATCAGCGCATTTCGCGCGTGGACATGAGGGTCAATCGATGCGCTTAGATCGCCTAACCGCCACATTACAAACTGCATTATCCAATGCCCAATCAGCAGCTGTTGGTCGCGACCATAACAGCCTCGATCCCGTGCATTTACTGGATGCTTTATTAACGCCCGCCGACAGCGCCATTGCACCGATGATTTCGCAAGCTGGCGGTCAGCTGCCGCGCCTGCGCGTAGCTCTTAGCAAAGCGCTCGACGATCTGCCGCGCATCGCCAAATCCAGTGGCGAAATGGCACCGAATCCAGACCTAATACGTGTGCTCAATCTTGCCGATAAACTCGCGCAAGAAAAACACGACAGTTTCATCGCCAGCGAGTGGGTGCTGCTCGCCTGCATAGACGCCAATACCACGGCGGGTAAATTACTCACGCAATCAGGCCTTACTCGCGATTCATTGAGCAAAGTCATCGATGGCTTGCGCGGCGGCGAAAACGTCAACAGCGCTGGTTCCGAAGAGCAGCGCCAAGCCTTAGAAAAATACACCATCGATCTCACCGAGCGCGCTCGAGCTGGCAAGCTCGACCCAGTCATCGGCCGCGATGAAGAAATTCGCCGCACGCTACAAGTGCTTTCGCGGCGTACCAAAAATAATCCCGTACTCATTGGTGAGCCTGGCGTCGGTAAGACCGCCATCGTAGAAGGTCTAGCGCAGCGCATCGTCAATGGCGAAGTGCCCGATAGCCTGAAATCTAAAAGCGTTTTATCGCTAGATATGGGCGCGCTCATTGCTGGTGCCAAATTTCGTGGCGAGTTCGAAGAGCGCCTGAAGTCAGTACTCACCGCCCTGGCCAAACGCGAAGGCCAAGTCATTTTGTTTATTGACGAAATCCACACCATGGTCGGCGCTGGTAAAGCCGAAGGCGCGATGGATGCCGGCAATATGCTCAAGCCCGCACTGGCTCGCGGTGAATTGCATTGCGTTGGTGCCACCACGCTCGATGAGTATCGCCAATACATTGAAAAAGATGCCGCACTTGAACGCCGCTTCCAAAAAATTCAAGTCGATGAGCCCAGCGTGGAAGACACCGTGGCCATTCTTCGCGGCTTGAAAGAGCGCTACGAATTGCACCATGGCGTCGATATTACCGATCCAGCGATTATTGCAGCCGCACGCTTGTCGCATCGCTACATCAGTGATCGCAAGCTGCCCGACAAAGCCATTGACTTGATCGATGAGGCAGCGTCGCGCATACGCTTGGAAATGGATTCACGCCCGGAGTCCATGGATCGTTTAGATCGCCGCCTCATTCAGTTGAAAATGGAGCGTGAGGCGCTGAAAAATGAAGACGATGCCGCCTCGCAGCAGCGCTTGGTGAAGTTGGAGGAAGACATCCTCAAGCTCGAACGTGAATACGCCGATCTCGATGAGATCTGGCGTAGTGAGAAATCCTCGGTGGCCGGCGCACAGCAAGTCAAAGAGCTGCTAGAGAAGGCGCGCCTGGATTTCGATGCCGCTAAACGCCAAGGCGATCTAGAGACAATGTCAAAGTTGCAGTACGGCAGCATCCCTGAATTAGAAAAGCGTTTGGCTGAGGCGCAAAATGGCGAGCGCCCAGAGGCAACATTGCTGCGTAGCAAAGTCACTGAAGCTGAAATCGCTGAAGTAGTTGCGCGCACAACCGGCATTCCCGTGGCGCGCATGCTCGAAGGCGAACGCGACAAACTGCTAAGAATGGAAGCAGTGCTCACCGAGCGCGTCGTTGGTCAAGACGAGGCCGTGAAAGCCGTGGCCAATGCCGTGCGCCGCTCGCGTGCCGGCCTTACCGATCCCGATCGTCCTAGCGGTTCTTTCCTATTTTTAGGCCCAACCGGCGTTGGTAAGACTGAGCTGTGCAAAGCACTGGCGAATTTCCTTTTCGACAGTGATGACGCCATGGTGCGTATCGATATGTCGGAGTTTATGGAAAAACACTCGGTGTCACGCTTGGTTGGCGCACCTCCAGGCTATGTTGGTTATGAGTCTGGCGGCACATTGACCGAAGCTGTGCGTCGCAAACCCTACTCCGTCGTTTTGCTCGATGAAGTCGAAAAAGCACACCCTGATGTGTTCAATATCTTGCTGCAAGTGCTCGAAGACGGTCGTCTCACCGATGGCCAAGGCCGTACTGTCGACTTCCGCAATACCTTGATCATCATGACCTCGAACTTGGGCGCAGACTTGATTCAAAGCCTGACGCAAGCCGGGCAGGGCGATCAAGTACGTGCAGCGGTCATGGAGGCTGTGCATCGTCATTTCAGGCCGGAGTTCGTCAACCGTATTGATGAGACTGTGGTCTTTGCTCCATTGGGCGAGGCACAAATCCGTGTCATCGCCGATATTCAGCTGGATCGTCTACGCCAGCGCTTAGCCGATCGCGAGCTCAAGCTGGAACTCAGTGATGCTGCCATGGCGCATTTGGCTGCTGTCGGCTTTGATCCTTTGTATGGCGCGCGACCTTTGAAACGTGCCATTCAGGCTGAGCTCGAAAACCCGCTAGCCGACCACTTGCTGCGCGGTGACTTCGTTGCTGGCGATACAATCTTTGTAGAACTAGAGCAGGGTGTGTTGGTATGTCAGCGCCCAAGACTGCATTAAGCGCAGTTAAAGGCTTGACATATAAACGCTGTGCATAAAAAATACTCAGCTTCATGGAGGGCGCCGACACGCTGACCACCCTCAGCAAATCGGCGCCAGAGCAGCGATTGCTCTGATTCGAGACGCGTACCTCGCCGTCTTATACTGCCTGCTCTGCAACACGCTGTGCGCACCCGCAGCCAGCACGTTGCCACCTCGACCCCGAGGTCAAGAGCATCTGCATCAGCCCCCATGAGTACAGCGCCTGTGGTAAGATTCGGCCCCTTAAAGGCGGCCGCGCGCAGGCATAGCCATTCCTAAAAATAGGGTGAATTGTGGAACAGTTATCAGGCGGTGAAATGCTCATCCGCGCGCTTGCAGATGAAGGCGTGGAGTTTCTATTTGGTTATCCCGGCGGGGCGGTGTTGCATATTTACGATGCCATCTTCCAGCAGGATAAAGTCAAACATATTTTAGTGCGTCATGAACAAGCTGCCGGCCATGCTGCCGATGGCTATGCGCGTGCCACTGGCAAAGTCGGCACCGTATTGGTGACTTCCGGCCCCGGCGCGACCAATACGGTCACCGCGATTGCCACGGCTTATATGGACTCGATCCCCTTGGTGGTGATCTCGGGCCAGGTGCCATCGAACTTGATTGGCGAAGATGCCTTCCAAGAAACCGATATGGTTGGCGTCAGCCGTCCTATCGTGAAGCATAGCTTCCAAATTCGGCACGCCAGCGAAATTCCGGCTGTGGTGAAAAAGGCGTTCTATATTGCTGCCTCTGGTCGTCCAGGCCCCGTCGTTATCGACGTGCCGAAAGACTGCACCAACCCGAATGAGAAATTCCCTTACGAATATCCCGCCAAGGTCAAGTTGCGTTCATACACGCCGCCAGGCCGTGGCCATGCCGGTCAAATCAAAAAAGCTGTGGATGAGTTGCTGGCCGCAAAGCGCCCAGTGATTTACGCCGGCGGCGGTGTCGTGCAAGGCAATGCCTCCGGGTTGCTCACTGAACTCGTGCGCACCTTGGGCTATCCCTGCACTAACACGCTGATGGGTCTTGGTGCTTTCCCAGGCACCGACCCGCAATTCATCGGCATGTTGGGCATGCACGGTACTTATGAAGCCAATATGACCATGCACCATAGCGATTTGATTCTCGCTGTTGGCGCACGCTTCGATGACCGTGTTACCAACAACACGCAAAAGTTCTGTCCGAATGCGAAAATCATTCACATTGACATCGACCCAGCGGCGATTTCGAAAACCATTATGGTTGATATTCCCATCGTGGGAGCCGTCGAACCTGTGCTTGCAGATATGCTTGCCTTGGTGAAAGCCACCGATGCGGCTAAGCCCGATGCTGAAGCGCTGAATATCTGGTGGGAGCAAATTGCGCAATGGCGTACCCGCCACGGCTTACGCTACGAAGCCGCCGCACCTGGGCAGATGAAGCCACAGCAAGTCGTTGAGGCGCTATATAAAGCCACCAATGGCCAGGCTTACATCACCTCTGACGTTGGTCAGCATCAAATGTTTGCCGCTCTCTATTACAAATACGATCGCCCGCGTCAGTGGATCAACTCTGGCGGCCTCGGCACCATGGGCTTTGGTCTGCCAGCGGCAATGGGCGTGAAGTTTGCTTTTCCAGACGCTACAGTTTGCTGCGTCACCGGTGAAGCATCGATTCAGATGAATATCCAAGAGCTGTCGACCTGCTTGCAGTACGGCTTGCCGGTGAAAATCATCAACATCAATAATCAGTCCTTAGGCATGGTTAAGCAATGGCAAGACATGCAATACGAAGGCCGTCACTCCAGCTCATACATGGGCTCACTGCCAGACTTCGTGAAACTAGTTGAAGCCTATGGCCATGTTGGTATGAAAATTACTGATCCAGCCGAGCTCGACAGCAAAATGGCCGAAGCCATGGCGATGACCGACAAGTTGGTGTTTTTGGACATCTATGTCGACCCTAAAGAGCACGTATACCCAATGCATATCGCCAAGGGTTCGATGCGTGACATGTTGCTAAGCAAAACGGAGCGTACGTGATCATGCGTCGTATTATTTCTCTTTTATTAGAAAACGAACCGGGTGCTTTGTCGCGTGTGGTTGGCCTGTTTTCGCAGCGTAACTACAACATCGAGTCACTGACTGTTGCGCCTACCGATGACGCCACGCTGTCACGCATCACGCTGACCACCTCTGGCGATGAGCATAAAATCGAGCAGATCACCAAGCAGCTAAACAAGCTGATTGAAGTTGTTAAAGTGGTTGATCTCAGTGAGGGTCAGCACATCGAGCGCGAATTGATGCTGATTAAGGTCAAGGCAATTGGTGCTGCTCGCGCTGAAATTAAGCGCACGGCGGATATTTTCCGGGGTCATATTGTTGATGTAACTCCTAGCGTCTACACCATTCAATTGACAGGCCCTAGCGAGAAGCTAGATGCCTTTGTCGAGGCATTGTCGGAAATCACTATTCTTGAAGTGGTGCGTACCGGCGTCTCTGGCATTGCGCGTGGCGATAAGGTGCTCAGCGTCTGATCTCGGCGTAATGAAAAAAAAGGCTCGCTTAATGCGGGCCTTTTTTATGCCAATGTGAATGCAATAAGCAGCGACTGCTATTCATCGCAAGCTCCGAAGCGCGCTACTCACTTGCTTTGCCGATTCCAAAACGCATTCACCAAAGGCTCTTTAAGCCTCTTCTCTAATGCAAACAAGCCAATGTCATAAGGCGTCAGCGGCGGCTCAATATCATAAGTACGAATTCGACTCGCCAATGGGCTGTTATCGAGCACGATTTGCGGCACTACACCTATGCCAAAGCCCAGACTCACCATACTAACAATAGCCTCGTTGCCACTAACCTGAGCATAAATTTTCGGCCGAATGCCATGACGGCGTAGCCAACGCTCAATTCGAGTCCGTGCCAAACCTTCCTCTGACAATATCATCGGCACATCTCGCCACCTCTCCAGTGTTGGCTGGCGAATTTGCTCATTACTCAGCGCTAAAGTGCTCAATGGTCCAATGAAGCGTAGATCGGAACGAGCTATGGGCTGAAATACAACGCCCGGCGGTAGGCTGTCTGGGCGCGCGCCAATGGCAATGTCTTCGCGCGCCTCCTGCACACGTTCGACAGCTTTTGCGGGATCACCGGTATGCAGCTTGATCTCTATATGTGGGTGATTACTGCGAAAATCATTCAAGATGTCATATAGAAAGCTGTAACTGGCGGTCACCGAGCAATACAGGCTGAGTTCGCCGCGTAAAATGTCGCTATCGTCTCGCATGGATTGGCGAAGGCTATCCCAGCCGCGCAATGTGTCGCCGGCATACTTCCGAAATAATCGGCCTTCGCGTGTCAGTGTCACCGAGCGGTTATCGCGCAGAAAGAGCGGGGCGCCAACACTATCTTCTAATTGCTTAATGCTGCGGCTTAGCGCCGATGGGCTGATGTGTTGTTCGCGGCTAGTGCGGCCGAAGTGCAAATTCTCAGCAAGGGCAAGAAAGAGCTGCAGGCTACGAGCGTCCATTAGGATGTTTCCTTTATCGGCATATTGCGTTGCAAATATATCATTTTACGCAATACAAAGGATGTCGTATGGTGCGCGTCACGGATCACCACGCTTATCGCGTGCATCCACCGATTACCCACACGAGCTTTTGGCTCACACGAGAGTGACATTATGAAAGTTTATTACGATAAAGATGCTGATCTTTCCATCGTTCGCGGTATGAACGTTGCCATTATCGGCTACGGCTCACAGGGCCACGCCCACGCGCAAAACCTGACCGACTCTGGCGTTAACGTCACCGTTGGCCTGCGCAAAAATGGCGCATCGTGGTCGAAAGTTGAAGCCGCCGGCATCAAAGTAGCTGAAGTTGACGCCGCTGTTAAAGGCGCCGACCTGGTGATGATTCTGCTGCCAGACGAAAACATTCCTGAAGTTTATGCCAACAACATTGCACCAAACATCAAGCAAGGCGCCACGCTAGCCTTTGCTCACGGCTTTAACATTCACTATAACCAAGTGATTCCACGCGCCGACCTGGACGTCATCATGGTTGCTCCTAAAGGTCCAGGCCACACTGTGCGCTCGGAATACCTGAAAGGCGGCGGCGTGCCTTCTTTGATCGCTTTGCACCAAGATGCTTCAGGTAATGCCAAGCAAGTAGCGCTGTCGTATGCAGCAGCCAACGGCGGCACTAAAGGCGGCGTTATCGAAACTAACTTCCGCGAAGAAACCGAAACCGACTTGTTCGGCGAACAAGCTGTGCTGTGCGGCGGCGCTGTAGAGTTGGTGAAAATGGGTTTTGAGACATTAACCGAAGCTGGTTATGCCCCAGAAATGGCCTATTTCGAGTGCTTGCACGAACTGAAATTGATTGTTGATCTGATGTACGAAGGCGGCATTGCCACCATGAACTACTCGATCTCCAACAACGCTGAATACGGCGAGTATGTTACTGGTCCAGAAGTGATCAACGAACAGTCACGCGAAGCTATGCGTAATGCACTGAAGCGCATTCAAACTGGCGAATACGCGAAGATGTTCATCTTGGAAGGTAAAACCAACTATCCAAGCATGACTGCTCGTCGCCGCCTCAATGCTGCTCACCCAGTGGAAATTGTTGGTGCTCAGCTACGCGGTATGATGCCGTGGATCTCGAAAAACAAACTGGTTGATCAAAGCAAAAACTAATTGCTCATGATGTGATCTAGATCGAAGGCTATGAAAGTGGCCTTCGGTCGCAAAAGCGCGACTTAGGTCGCGTTTTTTTTTGCCGAAGATTAAGATGTCTTCATCTTTTTGGGAGTTTCTTATGTCACAACCACACGATCACGATGATCATTCCGGCCTAACCTTCGAAGTCGTTGAAGAAGAGCATCTCGAGGGTGGTAAAAAGGCGCGGCATCGCGGTATTTACCTTCTGCCTAACTTATTTACCACAGCCGCTTTGTTTTCGGGCTTCTACGCCATCATCTCTGGCATGAATGGGCAATACGAGTCCGCAGCCCTTGCGATATTCCTGGCAGCGTTGTTTGACGGCATGGATGGCCGTGTGGCGCGCATGACCAATACGCAGAGTGCATTTGGAGCAGAGTACGACTCACTCTCCGATATGGTCTCCTTTGGTGTTGCGCCGGCCCTGGTGATGTTTAGTTGGTCATTACACACATTGGGCAAGCTCGGCTGGATTTGCGCGTTCATCTACTGTGTGGCGGCCGCCTTACGCTTGGCTCGCTTCAATGTGCAGCTAAATGTCGCTGATAAGCGCTACTTCATCGGTTTGGCGAGCCCATTGGCTGGTGCTATCGTTGCGGCAGTGGTTTGGGTTGGCGTCGATAACAAGCTACTTGAGCAATATCCTGAGCTTTCCATTGTTTCAGCGATCATTATTGTCTCGCTTGGCTTCCTAATGATCTCCAATGTGAAGTACTACAGCTTCAAAGAGCTTGATCGAAGCCGTGTTCCGTTTGTGGTGATGCTGCCGATAGTGCTGATATTTGGCATTGTTATGTACGATTTGCCTATCGGAATACTCGCAGTCTCCGTGCTTTATGCGGTTGCAGGCCCGATAGCAGCGGTGTGGAATCGCTGGCGCGGTAAGGCGGCGTAAAAACCGCTTAATCAACTATCAAGCGCTTACGCGGACTTCTGTCTATTTTACAGACAGTCAGTAATTGTTTTTCGAATAACTGTTGACGCCCTCTCAGGCATCCCTATAATGCGCCCCACACCAGCGCTGCTTCGGTAGCGAAACAAGATTAGTTGTGTAAAAACAGT